>USAP01000058.1 GCA_900552775.1 uncultured Eubacteriales bacterium
ACAAATTTTTAAAAAAAAGCTTCATAAATTTGTTAAAAAACGGTTAAAACAAATTTTGAGTAATATATTGAATTATTGATAAAAGTGGTGTATAATAACCTATAGAGGTGATAAATGGTGATATACTTTGACAATGCGGCAACAACGGCCGTAAAACCTGAAGTGCTGGAGGCAATGCTTCCATTTTTTAAAGACTGCTACGGGAATCCGTCTTCTATATTCTATTCAAAGGGAAGAGAAGCGGGTGAAGAAGTTGCAAAGGCACGAAAGACCATAGCAGGTTGTTTGGGCTGCAAAGATACGGAGATATTTTTTACGTCCTGCGGAAGCGAGGCGGATAACTGGGCGATAAAAGGTATTGCTCAGGCATATAAGTCAAGAGGAAAAAACAAGATTATAACATCTCAGATAGAGCATCATGCGGTTATAAATACGTGCAAATTTTTGGAGAAAAACGGATTTGAGGTTGTATATCTGCCTGTTGACGAATACGGCACGGTAAGTGCGGATGCACTGCGCGAAGCAGTTGATGATAAAACGGCGCTCGTTTCGGTTATGTATGCAAACAATGAAATAGGCACAATAGAACCTATCGAGGAACTTTGCAAAATTGCTCATGAAGCCGGAGCGCTTTTCCACACGGATGCGGTTCAGGCGGTGGGCGCTGTTCCGATAGATGTTAAAAAACTCGGCGTGGATATGCTCAGCCTTTCCGGACATAAGTTTCATGCACCGAAGGGAATCGGCGCTCTTTATGTGAGAACCGGTATACGGCCCGAAAATCTTATTCACGGAGGAATGCAGGAAAAAGGCAGACGTGCCGGCACGGAAAACACGGCTTATATTGTCGGGCTTGCAAAGGCTCTGGAAATTGCTGTTTCGACAATGGAAGAGAAAACCGCAAGAGTTACGGCAATAAGAGATAAAATCATAAAAGGAATTACGGAAACTATTCCGTATGTAAACCTTAACGGTCATCCGCAAAACAGATTGCCGGGCAATGTTAATTTTTCTTTTAAATATATAGAGGGCGAGTCGCTTCTTTTGTGGCTTGACATAAACGGAATTGCGGTATCAAGCGGTTCGGCGTGTGCTTCGGATTCTCTTGATCCTTCACATGTTCTTTTGGCGACGGGTTTGCCGCACGAAATAGCGCACGGTTCACTCAGAATTAGTATAGGTGACGAAAATACAGAGGAAGAGGCGGACAAGCTTCTTGAGGTTCTTCCGGGAATCGTTCAAAGACTCAGAGAAATGTCGCCGCTTTACGAGAATGTAGAAAAGGAGTAGATTTTTATGGTATACACAGAGAAAGTAATGGATCATTTCATGCATCCGAGAAATGTAGGCGAAATAGAAAATGCAGATGGCGTAGGTGAAGTCGGCAATGCAAAGTGCGGAGATATAATGAAAATGTATCTCAAAATAAAAGACGACATAATTGTTGATATAAAGTTTAAAACGTTCGGCTGCGGTTCTGCTATAGCAACGAGCAGTATGGCAACGGAGCTTGTTAAAGGAAAAAGTATAGACGAAGCGATGGAGCTTACAAACAAAGCTGTTGTAGAGGCCTTGGGCGGACTTCCGCCGCAGAAAATACATTGCTCCGTACTTGCCGAAGAGGCAATTTATGCGGCTTTGTCCGATTATTGCAAGAAAAACGGCCGTCCCTTGCCGGAGAAAAAATGCAGCGGATGCTGCGGTTCGTGCGGTGCGCACAACCACGAGCACGATGAGGAAAGTAAATAATACAAACACAAGTAAAGATAAGAAACCGCCGTAATACTGACGTTTACGACGGTTTCTTGTAACTATAATATCATAATTATATAGGCGTTATTTTGATGACAGATTGGAGTTTTTATATGAATTTGGTATTGGTTATCGTTTTATTTCTTATCGGTATAGCTCTTATAATCAAAGGCGGAGACGTGTTTGTTGATGCGGCCGCGTGGATTGCGGAGGTTTCAGGTATACCGAAAGTAATAGTCGGCGCTACGGTTGTGAGCCTTGCAACAACACTGCCGGAGATAATAGTTTCGGTTTTTGCGGCTCTTTCGGGAAGCGCTGATATAGCCATAGGCAACGCAATAGGATCTGTTACCGCGAACATCGGGCTTATACTCAGTATCTGCGCTTTGTTCAGTCCTTTTGCAATAAAAAGAAGCGATTATTTGTTAAAAGGAATACTTATGGTGCTCGCGGCGGCATGTATATATATTTTCAGCTTAAAAGGAAGCCTTTCAATACTCGGAAGCATTTTGCTTTTAGCAATATTTATTGTTTTTGTGATAGAAAATATTCGTTCCGCCAAAAGAGATATGATTGAAAGTGATACGGAAAAGCCGGAAGGAAAAGAAATTTGGATTAATGTTATAAAATTTTTGCTCGGAACGGCAGGAATCGTTGTGGGAGCAAGACTTCTGGTTGACAACGGTCAGATTCTTGCGATCCGTCTCGGAATTCCCGAAGCGGTTGTCGGTGTAACGCTTATTGCGATAGGAACATCCCTTCCGGAACTTGTAACTACCATTACGGCAGTGTCTAAAAAACACGGAGCGCTGTCGGTGGGTAATATAATCGGAGCCAATATAATAGATACAACGCTCATTGTGCCGCTTTGCGGATTTGTTTCGGGAGAGGCACTGCCCGCTGCCGCACAGTCGATTATACTCGATATGCCTGTCTGTCTTTTGACGGCAGCAATTGCGATAATTCCGATGCTCATTTGCAAAAAGCTTATGCGGTGGCAAGGCGTTGCTTTGCTCAGCGTATATGCGGCATATCTTTTTGTGATGATTAAATTTTTTATCTAAAGGCAGGCTTTTGCCGCCGCAAATTGTGAAACGGAGGTTTTTTTGTGGATTCTTATTGCGAATACATGGTTAGAAAGAAAAAAAGCGGGCGTGATGCAGCAATGACGATTATAGTAATTTTGCTTGCGCTGATAGTTTCGTATTATGTTCTGGGACTTGGTACGGCAATGATTGAGCGTGGCATACCCGGTTTGCCTAATCTTATGTTTCCGCTCATAGCTCTTGTATGGTGGGGAGCTGTAAAGCTTATAAAAAGATCTAATATTGAATTTGAGTATTCCGTCACGGGAAGTGATTTGGACGTTGACAAAATCACAAACAGAAAAAGCAGAAAGCGCATATTAAACGTAAGCGTCAGAACTTTTGAAATAACAGCACCTTTAAAAGGAGGCATGTTTACGGAAGAATATGATAAGCTGCCCTCGGTTGACGCGTCATCTTCTTTGAAAGATGAAAATACATATTTTTCTGTATACAGAAAAGACGGCGCAAAGGGAGTTCTTTTTTACAATCCGAGTGAAAAAATGCTTGACACTTTAAAAAAGTTTCGTCCCGACAGCACTTTTTTGAATTGAGAGGTTATCTTTATGAAGCTTGTTACAGCAAAAGAAATGAGATTTGCCGAGAGAAAGCTTGCTGAGGCCGGGCTTTCGGAGCAGATTCTCATGGAAAATGCCGCAATGGCATTGTTTAATGAAATTATAAAGCAAAACCCGTCCCGTGTGGCGGTTGTGACGGGAAAAGGTCAAAATGCCGGAGACGGTTTTGCACTTGCAAGGCTTCTCTTTGCTGCCGGAATCAACACAGCTGTGCTTGAGCTTGCGGACGAAGATGATTACCGCGGCGCGGCGCTGCAAAATTATAAGATTATGTGTTCTCTCGGGGTGTTGCATACAGAGTTTTCGGAAGCGGAAATTCTCAATGCCGATGTTATAGCGGAATGCATATGCGGTACCGGATTTCACGGAGAACTTGCCGGAAAATATAAAGCGGCGGCAAACACAATAAACCGCGCCGATGGATATGTTATTTCGGCAGATGTGCCCTTGGGGGTAAATTCGGATACGGGAGAAGCGGACAAAAATTCCGTAAAAGCCGATAAAACAGTAACTTTTGGATATGCAAAAAGAGGGTTATATTCTCCGCTTTCTGCTGATTTTACCGGCGACGTGAAAGTTTGCGGAATATCTGTTCCCAATGATACCGTTAACACTGATATTAATCTTGTAGATAAAAACGATATTGTTTTACCGATTCTTTCACGCGGAGCAAATAAAGGTACAATGGGAAAAACACTTGTTGCGGGCGGATCTCTCGGAATGCTCGGAGCACCGTGTCTTGCGGCGTATGCGGCACAGCTTTGCGGAACGGGAACAGTAACCGTTGCAGCTCCGCACGATATGGCGCTTCCGCTTATGTCGCGCCTTACATGTGCAATGTATAAAGATATTGATTCCGTTGATTTTGAAAATTATGACAGTGTTTTAATAGGAAACGGTATGGGTAATTCGCTGAAAACGCAGAGAACGCTTCAAAGGGCAATAAAAAATTGCCGCGGAAAACTTGTGATTGATGCGGATGCAATAAATGCTTTGGCAGATGATACGGGAATGCTGAACGGGCATACCTGCGATATAATTATTACGCCGCATCCGAAGGAATTTTCGAGGCTGACAGGCATAGCTGTTGAAGAAGTTCTTTGCCGCAGAATTGAGCTTGCAGTGGATTTTGCGAAAAAAAACAATGTTATTCTTGTGCTTAAAACGGCTTTCACCGTTGTAGCCGCGCCGGGCGGAAAAGCATATATTAACAGTACAGGGAATGAAGGCATGGCAACCGGAGGAAGCGGGGATGTACTGGCAGGTATGACGGCAGGTCTGGCGCCGAGGCTGAGCGCGCTCGAAAGTGCAAAAACGGCTGTGTTTTTGCACGGCGCTGCCGGAGATTTTGCGGCTGCAAAGCTTGGGAAAGCTTCGGTTACGGCTGCTTCCTTGGCAGATAATATACCGGACGCTTTTTCGTTGTTTGAAAAAAATTGAAAAATTGGCGGCTCTGTGTATTTATTTCCTGTTTTATGTGCAAAATATAAATACCGCCGCCCGTGGCAGAGAAATACTCTTGACTTTTATACCTTAACGGATATATAATTTATATATGAATCGTATATCTGAGAGGGTGGCAAAAGTGAGTGAACAAAAAAGAATACTTATAAGTATGCCGTCTTCATTACTTTCGGAAATAGACGAGGCAGCAGCAAGAGACAACGTCTCGAGAAGCGAGTTTGTAAGGCTGGCTCTCGGGGTGTATCTCAAAGAGAAAAAGCGTTCGCTTATTCTGAAGATGATGGAGAAGGGCTACACCGACATGGGCGATATAAATTCTGAAATAGCTGAAAGCGGCCTTGCGGCGGATAACGAGGCGCTTATAATTTATGAGGAAATATTATCGGAGTGTAAGCAATGATTGTAAAAAGAGGCGATATTTATTACGCGGATTTAAGTCCCGTAATAGGCTCTGAGCAAGGCGGAATAATGCCTGTTCTTGTTGTGCAGAACGATGTCGGAAACAAATACAGTCCGACAGTTATTGCAGCCGCAATAACAAGCCAGATAAATAAGGCTAAACTTCCGACGCATATTGAAGTTAATGCGCAGATGTACGGCTTGTCGAAAGATTCCGTTATATTGCTTGAGCAGGTTCGTACGATAGATAAAAAGCGCCTTAAAGAAAAAATAGGCAGACTTGATGATGAACTTATGAATAAAGTCAATGAAGCCATAAGCATAAGCTTTGGGCTGTTTTAGCAAAGGAGAATAAGATGTGTCTGTAATAAGCGAAACTTTAACCGGATTAAGATTAAGAAAAAATATGGAAAGGGAACAGCTTGCATATGAACTTGGGATAAGTGTTTCGGCGATTACGAAATTCGAGACCGCATATGCCGAGCCGGATGAAGAAACTATTTTGAAACTTGCGGATTATTTCGGCGTAACGCCTTCGTATATTACGGGAGGAACAGGCAAAAGTGTCGGAATTTCGGAGCCTATAATAGGCAGAATTAAAGGACAGTGCCACTATGTGCCCGTGATGAGAGCGGGCACCGCGGCAAAGGCGATTGTAAGGGAGTCTGAAATAATAGACCGTGTTGTTTTTCAGTACGATTTGCAAAAAGGTTCCGATATTATTGCAATTTTACTTGAAGATGACTTTCAAAGATGCGGCAGAGCACGCAAGGGAGATACCGTTTTTGTTGAGGTTACAAATGCACTGTCAAACGGAGATATTGCTGCCGTAAGCCATGATGGAGAAGATGTATTTTTCAGGAAATATTTAAGAAAAGGCAAATTCGTAACGCTGGGCTCTGACAGAGGCTATCCGGATATTACATACATCGCCGGAGATAAAAAATATAAAATAATCGGAAAAGTTATCTGTTTTCAGGGATTTCCGATATAACATCGGCAATACAGTCTGCAATATATTTTGCGGCAATGCGTGATTCTTCGGCAGTGTTGCCGTTGGAACCTACTTCAATAATCATTTCGCCGGGGCAGGCATGACCGTTAAAGCGTTCTTTTCGAAGGTGCAGCGGGCGTGCCAGCCCCGGATATTTTTCATTCATTTTTTGCTGAATACGCAGTGCATATTTGAGATTTTCACGCCAGTTCGGATGTTCCAGACCGTTTGCGTCCGTGCCGACAACAAGCAGTGCCTGTGAACTTTTGATTCCGTCTTTTATATATTGAGTTTTCATATATTGACCCGATTCGTCCTGCATTGCATCGCGATGTACATCGAAAACAAAAGTTACGGTGGGGTATTCTGCCAGATTTTTATTTATTGTTTCGAGCGCACGCTTATATGCGCCTGAATACGAAGGGTAATCGTGATATGTTTTGTCATGAATCACTCCGATTCCGCGTTCTGTGAGTATTTGCTCAATAACATTCCCGACGCTTATTATATTGGTTTCTTCGTTTTGGTTTCTGTATGAACCGCCGGAGTCGGCGGCGGAATCGGCATAAGATTCCGAGGTGTGAGTGTGCATGATGAGAACGGTTTTATCGCCGCTTTTTTTATACACCGGTTCAGACAAGAGTACGCTTGCATCAACCGAATAGTCCGTATCGTTTTTTATTTCTGTTTTTTGTGCCGAATCACTTGCCAAAACGGGGGCTTTGGGTGTATAATTAATATTCGGGGACGGTGACTCGGTTTCGGACGGCTCGGATATATTTTCCGAATATTCCGCTATTACGGATGATACCGCTTTGGAACCTTTTTCCGCAGGAAACTTATTTTGACTTTCAGGCAGCATTATAGAGGCATTTGCAGACAGGTTGAAAAGGTTTTCGCGTTTATCGTTTGAGCCAAAGAATACATAAGATATACCTGCGATGAAAAGAACTGCCGTTAAAATATTTATTAGTGAGTTTTTTTTCATAAACTTGTCCTCCCAACATTATTCTATTATCAGAGGTGACTGATTATGTTAATTTACGGTGAAAAAGTATACATAAAAGGAAAGGGATTTAAAAGCGGAACGGTTGAAGTAAGTGACGGGAAAATCACGGCTTTTCATGAAGGAACCGACAAAAATGCGGATATGAAAGTTTATTATTTGCTTCCGGGATTTATAGATATACATACGCACGGAGCGGCAGGCGGAGATATGCAGCATGCAGATATGAACGAGCTTATAGGCATTCGCCGCTATATGGTGAGCCACGGCGTAACTTCTTTTGTGCCGACAACGGTTTCGGAGTCCCGCGAGCATATTATTGCCGCAATAAAAAATGTGCTTAAAACGCGTGACGAGAGCCAAGAAGGAGCAAATATAATAGGCATAAACATAGAGGGACCGTATTTTACCGAAAAACACAGGGGAGCACATGAGCTTAAATATTTGAGAAAACCCGATACGGAAGAGTTTGATGAAATGCTTGAAGCAAGCTGCGGACTGCTTTCAATGATTTGTGTTGCACCCGAATATGATAATACGGAAGAATTTATAAAACATGTTGTTTCACGCGGCGTGAGAGCTTCGGTTGCGCATACGGACGCGGATTATGAAACGGTTAAAAAAGCCTTTTCGTGGGGGGCAACCAATGTAACGCATCTTTATAATGCTATGAGTCCGCTTCATCACAGAATGCCGGGCTGTGTGGGAGCAGCATTTGACAGTGATGTTACGGCGGAGATTATTTGCGACGGACTGCATGTTCATCCGGCTGCTGTAATGATTGCTATACGTGAAAAGGGTGTTGACAATATGGTGCTCATAAGCGACTCGCTGGCGCCTGCCGGATTGCCGGACGGTGAGTATACTCTCGGTTTTCAGAAAATATTTGTTAAAAACGGCAAAGCCACGGTTGCGGCAGGCAATCTCGCCGGAAGCACAACAAATATTCATGCATGCTTTAAAAATGTGATTTCATGGGGAGTAAGACCTGAAGACGCCGTTAAGATGGCAAGCGAAAATCCGGCGCGCGTTGCAAATGCCGAAGGAAAAGGAAAAATAGAAGTCGGAGCGGATGCTGATTTTACAGTGCTCGATAAAGAGTTTGAACTTTGCAAAACAATTGTAGGCGGCAAAACAGTTTTTGAATAATATTAAATGGGATGAAAAAAATGGGCTGTGGCTAAAGTCAATTAACTTTAGACACAGCCCATTTAATGAATTATATTGCCGATTATTTTGATTCAAAATATTTATTAAGCTTGTCAACCAAAACTTCGGGATCAACGCCGTGAACGGCGCAAGCCTCTTCAACGCTTTCGCCGCGTGAAGCGGGACAGCCGAGACAATGCATGCCTATCTCAAAAAAGAAAGGAGCAACCTCTGCGTCAAAATCAAGAATATCCGCAATTATTGTGTTTTTTGTTACTTTCATTGTTATTCCTCCGTTCCGCCGCTTCGGACAATGTAGTTTTGCCACTAAAGCCGCATATTATTGATAATTTTTATTTTCAACATTATTATAATACATAAAAGCTTTGTTGTCAAGGCTTTTCAAGTTGACAAGCTCAAGCTTTTGATATATAATATTTTCAAAGTCGCAGTGCCTGCCAGATGGTACATAGTTCTTCAAAGCTTTTTGCGGCATTTGCCGGGGATGTGGACGGGAGACAGACAGTATCGCGTTTTATAACAGGCTCTATATACTTGCTGTAGTATTTATATGCTGTTGTACCGTTTGTAAATATGCGTTTTATATCGGCGCACTTAAGTATCGGGCTTATGTCGTTTACAGATATGTTTTTTATGCTCGAATCCGAGCTGCCCTTAATTTCGCATGATGCCAAAACATCCCATAAAGCTATTTTGTTTTCGGCGAGAAATATTTTTTTATCGTCTGTGGTTTTCGGAACGTCTTTTTGATATACTGCGGCAAGTACGCGCCAAAACCTGTTTTGAGGATGTGCATAAAAAATGCTTCTTCGCGTGATTTAACCGATGGGAAACTGCCGAGAATTAAAATTTCGGAATTCTTATCGTAAATTGGTTTTATTGGGTGAATTATTCTGTCCATGTATATCAGTATACCACATGGCAGTGTAAAATTCAACACTTATTAATATAATATTGGAATGAGGATACAAATGAATTTTAAAAAATTTTGGGAAAAACATGGTTCACAGGCTGCATTGGTATTTATTTGTCTGTGCTTTATATTAATAGTTGGTACGGGAGGCAAAAATCTTCTTGAACGCTATAAAACCAATGCTCAGATTACAAATGCTTTAAATGAAGCCGATGCTTCCAAAACAGTGCATGTGTATGTCAGAGGTTCTGCTGTGTCGGAAGGGGCTTTGACTTTGCCCGCAGGTTCTACGGTGGAGGATGCAATAAAAGCGGCGGGCGGACTTGCCGACGATGCCGACGAAAGCGGAATTGATTTTAGCGCTCCGCTTGAAGAAGGGCAGGAAATTTACATTTCTTCCAAAGAAAATGCGGATATGCAGATAAATATAAATATCGCTGACGTTAAAGAACTTCAAAAGCTTCCGGGAATAGGTGAATCGTATGCCGAACGGATTATTGCTTACCGTGAGATGTACGGCGGCTTTAAAAACATTAACGAGATTAAAAAAGTGCGCGGAATCGGCACAAAAAAATTTGAACAAATTAAGGAGCTGATAAGGATAAACTGAAAATGGCTGCTGCACTTGTGCAACAGCCATTTTCGATGTAGATCTTTTGTAGATTAATCTTGAGCTTCGTTTGCAAGCTTGTTGAGGCATTCGGAACAAATCTTTTTGCCCTTAAAGTTTACAATGTCGTTTGCATTTCCGCAGAAGATGCAAGCAGGAGCATATTTTTTAAGAATTATGCTTTCGTCATCAACATAAATCTCGAGAGGATCTTTTTCCGCAATGTCAAGTAATCTGCGTAACTCTATCGGGAGAACTATGCGACCAAGCTCGTCGACCTTTCTAACAATACCTGTAGATTTCATATCATCGGCCTCCTTTTGTTGGGTTTTCTTTAATACAGATATATGATAACATAAAATTCCAGTTTTGTCAACAGAAATATTCT
>USAP01000059.1 GCA_900552775.1 uncultured Eubacteriales bacterium
ACAACTAATTTAATTTTAAGTTAATTTTTAAAAAAACACTGGAATTAGATATTCTTTTGTGTTATAATTGTTCATATAATAGAAAATGGAGTGAAGCAGTATGGACACCACTTTTGCAGTTACATCTGAAAAACCGTCGGAATCTCGTGCTGTCCTCGACAAAATAAGAAGCTTCACGGGCGGCGGTAATTTTAAATCTTACGAATTTTTAGGCTGTCACAAAGCGGAAAAAGGCTTTATTTTCCGTGTTTGGGCGCCGCGTGCCGCAAGCGTTCATTTATGCGGCGATTTCAATTTTTGGAACACATCTGCCCTGCCGATGAAAAATATCGGCGGCGGAATCTGGGAGGCAGTTGCCGAAAACGCTGCGGTTTATGACAATTACAAATACTATATCGAAAAACAAAACGGCGGATTTGTGTATAAAAGCGACCCATATGCCTATCATACGTGCACAAGACCCGAAAATGCCAGCAAAGTCTATGAAATCGAAGGATATGATTGGCACGATTCGCCGTATCTTTCCTCCCTTGACGGAGAAAATACACTGGACAAACCAATGAATATTTACGAGGTTCATCTCGCATCCTGGCGCAAGCACAAAGACGGAAACTACCTTACATACAAGGAAGCGGCAACAGAGCTTTCGGCGTATGTAAAGAAAATGGGCTACACACATATTGAAATAATGCCTGTGACCGAATACCCATACGATCCTTCATGGGGATACCAGGTAACAGGCTATTTCGCCCCCACCTCCCGTTTCGGAACGCCGAAAGACTTTATGGAATTTGTTGATATATGCCATCAAAACGGCATAGGTATTATTCTTGACTGGGTTGGCGCACACTTTCCAAAAGACGAATACGGACTTTATGAATTTGACGGCGGAGCATGCTATGAATATGAAGACCCGTTAAAAAACGAGCATCCCGACTGGAACACACGCATATTTGACTACGGCAGAAGCGAAGTTATATCTTTTCTTATATCAAGCGCCGTCTTCTGGATAGAAAAATATCATATAGACGGTTTGCGCGTTGATGCTGTTGCCTCCATGCTCTACCTCGATTACGGGAAAGAAAACGGGCAATGGCGCAGAAACCGCGAGGGCGGCAACATAAATCTTGAAGCCGTTGAATTTCTCAAAAAGCTCAACAGCGAGGTTTTTTGCGCACGACCTTCAGCTTTAATGATAGCGGAGGAATCGACCGCGTTTCCGGCAGTTACAAAGCCTCCCTATGACGGCGGCCTCGGCTTTAACTACAAGTGGAACATGGGCTGGATGAATGATATGCTGGCATATATGTCAAGTGATCCGCTGTTTCGTAAAGGTCTGCACAGAAATATTACATTCTCGCTGACATATGCTTTTTCCGAAAATTTCATACTCCCGATTTCGCACGATGAGGTGGTTTACGGAAAATGCTCCATGATTTCAAAAATGCCGGGCGAATACAAGGAAAAATTTGACAATCTTCGTGCCTTTTACGGATATATGGCGGCACATCCCGGAAAAAAACTTCTTTTTATGGGAAATGAGTTTGCTCAATTTTCCGAATGGGATTTCACAAAAGAGCTCGACTGGCAGCTGCTTTCTTACGACAGTCATAAAAAGATGCAAAAATACGTTAAAGATTTAAACATGTTTTATCTTTCCCGAAGCGAGCTGTGGGAAAATGATTTCGACTGGAGCGGCTTTGAATGGATTTCAAACGATGACAGCGACCAAAGCGTCATTTCGTTTGTCAGGACGGACAAAAGCGGAAAAAGGCTTTTGATTGTATGCAATTTTTGCCCCGTAAAACGCGAAAAATACAGATTGGGAGTTCCCGTATCAGGAATATATAAACCTGTTTTCTCTTCGGACTATTTAAAATACGGCGGCAGCGGAACACGTATCCGCTCTGTCAAGTCACAAAAAATTCCATTTCATGGGAGACGGGAGAGTATAAGTATTACAGTTCAACCGATGTCAACCGTATTTTACGAAATACCAAGTGAAAGGATATGAATGTAATGTTAAAAAGAAGTAAAGAATGTATAGCAATGCTTCTTGCGGGCGGACAAGGCAGCAGACTTAAAATTCTCACCGAATCCACTGCAAAACCGGCATTAAATTTCGGCGGTAAATACCGCATTATTGACTTTCCGCTTTCAAACTGTATTAATTCGGGCATTGATACAGTCGGTATATTAACGCAGTATCAGCCGCTTGAGCTTAACGACTATATCGGCAACGGAGTTCCGTGGGGTATGAACCGCAGCTTCGGCGGTGCCAGAATTCTGCCTCCGTATGTCAAAAGCAGAAAAACCGAATGGTATAAAGGTACGGCAAATGCAATTTATCAGAATATTCATTATATAGACAGCTATAATCCCGAATATGTTCTGGTTCTTTCCGGCGATCATATTTATAAAATGGATTATTCTAAAATGCTTAAATTTCACAAAGAAAAAAATGCCGCATGCACCATTGCCGTTATTGAGGTGCCGGAAGCGGAGGCTTCGCGCTTCGGCATATTGAACACCGACAAAAATCTTCTTATAAACGACTTTGAAGAAAAACCTAAAAATCCGAAAAGCACCAAGGCTTCCATGGGAATATACATATTCACATGGAACGTGCTTCGCAAATACCTTGAGGAGGACGAAGAAACACCGGGCTCGACAAACGATTTCGGCCATGATATTATTCCGAAAATGATTTCCGATTCGCTCAAGCTTTACGCATATCCGTTTAACGGATACTGGAAGGATGTCGGCACGATAGACAGCCTGTGGCAGGCAAATATGGATCTGCTTGACCCCGAGCAGCCTTTAAACATCTCCGACAATTCATTTAAAATATACGCAAGAAACTATGCGCAGCCGCCTTCATTTATATCCGACGGCGCAAAAATTATAAACTCAATGGTTGCCGAGGGCTGCACCGTGCGAGGCAAAGTGTGTCATTCAATAGTTTCAACGGGTTGTGTTATAGAGGACGGTACCACGGTTTCCGACTGTGTTCTCATGCCCGGGACCCACATAGGGCGAGGCGCAAAAATATCGTATACAATAACCGGAACAAATGTTTCTGTCGGTGACGGGTCAACAATCGGCGGTTCTCCCGAAAACTTTAAAAAAAGCGAATGGGGCATCACGGTCATCGGGAAGGACAAGGTATTGCCGGCAGGCTCTGCGGTAAAACCGCGCGAAATTGTATAAAGGGGATGAAAATATGAAAATGACAGGAATTGTTTTTTCAAATATATTTGACGCTTCAATGGGTGATTTGACAAAGCACCGTGCCATGGCTTCTCTCCCGTTTGCCGGCAGATACAGGCAAATAGATTTTGTCCTTTCAAACATGAGCAACTCAGGTATAAAAAAAGTCGGTATAATAACAAAATACAACTACCAGTCGCTTATGGATCATCTTTCAACATCTTCCGAATGGGACTTTAATACAAGAAACGGCGGACTTTTCTTTCTTCCTCCGTTTGCTGCAAATACTATGGGTATATACCGCGGTAAGCTGGAAGCTCTTTATAACGCTCTCACCTTTTTGGAACGTTCTACGGAACAATATGTGGTTCTGTCAGACTCAACAACAATATGCAACATAGATTTTTCCGAAGTTTTGGAATCACACATAGAATCCGGAAAAGATATTACCGTAATAGCAAACGATGAGTATTCAAACGGATGCACACAGTACATTGACCTGGTTCTTAATATGAACGGCGGCAATGTATCTTCCCTTGCAGTAAACATCATGGCGGACAAGGGTACACTGGCATCAATGGGAATGTATATAATCGAACGCACAAAGCTTCTCGCGGCTGTGCGCACCTCGGTGTCGCACGGACTGTGCCATTTTGAAAAAGACTATGTTCAGCGTGAATTTCTCGAAAACAAGCTGTCGATTAACGTATATAATTTTGACGGCGTTGTTCTGCGAAACACAGACGTTGAAAATTATTACAAAAACAGTCTACGCATGCTTGATGAAAACATTCGGCGCGGAATATTCAAGGAAACCTCGCCCATATACACAAAGGTGCGCGACGAAGAGCCGACCTTTTACGCCGAAGGCTCGGAGGTTAAAAACTGTCTTATTGCAGATGGCTGCAAAATTGAAGGCTATGCGGAAAACTCGGTTATATTCCGCGATGTGCATTTGGAACGCGGCGCTTATATAAAGAACTCTGTAATAATGCAGGGGACGCACATAATGGCAGGTGCTCACATAGAGCAGGCAATAATCGATAAAGACGTTACGGTTTCGCCTTCGAAAGTACTTATAGGTGTGCCGTCCTCACCGTCGATTATACAAAAAGGATCAAAAATTTAATTCGATAATTAATTTAAGAAACACAATAAGAAAGGTAAGGTACTTAAATTGAAAATATTATTTGCGGCAAGCGAAGCCGCTCCGTATATAAAAACAGGCGGCCTCGGAGACGTTGCCGGCGCTCTTCCGGCAGAACTTTCCAAAATACGCGGCAATGAAGTATGCATTTTTTTGCCGTACTATAAAAAAATAAAAGAAAATCCGAATTTCAACATCGAATATGTAACCGATTTTTATATGCCGCTTTCGTGGAGAAGCGTTTATGCAGGCGTGTTTAAGGCAACCGTTAAAAATACCGGCGTCGGCAAAAACAAACGCAATGATTTGATATACTATTTTATAGATAACGAATATTATTTCGGGCGCGACGGCTTATACGGCTATCCGGATGACGGCGAAAGATATGCCTTTTTTTGCAAAGCCGTATTGGAATCTTTACAGCATATAGGATTTACACCTGATGTAATACATGCAAACGACTGGCAAACAGGATATATACCTCTGTTTTTAAATGAATTTTACAGGGGACTTCCCGGTTTTGACAAAATTAAAACTGTTTTCACCATACACAACATAGAGTATCAGGGAAAGGCTGACCCCGATTTTATAAGCAATGTATTGGGCGTGTCCGACAGCCGAAGCGGAGACATCATGTTTGACGGACTTGCAAATGCAATGAAATGCGCAATTATGCTTTCGGATAAAGTTACCACAGTATCCGAAACATATTCGCACGAAATCCGATATGCGTATTTTGCCCACGGTCTTCATGACATTCTCTCATCTCAGTCGTACAAGCTCAGCGGTATAGTAAACGGAATCGATACGAAAATATATGATCCCTCAAAAGCAATGTTTCCGTTTAAACCGTCAGACTTATCGGGAAAACTTAAAACAAAAAAAGCTCTTCTTGAAAGACTCGGTCTCGACAATGATAGCTCAGCTCCTCTTATTATAATGATTTCACGGCTTGCGGAACATAAGGGATTTGAACTTTTGCAGTATATCGGCGAAGAAATGATAAACTCCACAAATATCCGTTTGGCGGTTTTGGGAACGGGCGAAAAAAAATATGAGGACTATGTAAATTACCTTGCTTACATTTTCCCCGGCAGAGTGTCTGCCAATATAATGTTTGATACAGGTCTTGCCGACTTCATGTACGCCGGAGCCGACTTCCTTCTTATGCCTTCTAAAAGTGAGCCGTGCGGTCTTTCACAGCTTATCGCAATGCGCTACGGCACAATTCCGATTGTCCGTGAAACAGGCGGTCTTGTTGACACTGTACCGCCCATAAACAGCGACACTTTGGAAGGCCGCGGAATAACATTTAAAGTATATAACGCTCATGATATGTTAGGTGCCGTAAAGCGCGCCGAAGCATTGTACTATGACAAAGACAAATTCAAAAAAATAGTATCTTCCGTAATGAGATATGACAGCAGCTGGAAAAATGCGGCACTGCAGTACATGGATGTATACGAAAAATAGAGAAAGGAATGATTTGATATGAAATTAAACAAGGAAAAAGCAACCGAAGAGTTAAATGCAAAATGTTCGCTTTGCTTCGGATGTGATATCTCAGAGGCAACAGAGCAGCAAATATATAAATCCCTTTGCATGGTTTTGAGAGATATTTTATCAGAAAAAAACAATGCTTTTAACCGCAATGTCAGTGCGTCGGAAGAAAAACAGGTTTATTATATGTCAATGGAATTTCTTGTCGGAACATCGCTTCATAATAACCTTTTCAACCTCGGCATAGAAGACACATTTAAATCTGCTCTTGCGGATATAGGTGTGGATATAGAAAAGCTTTATGAAATTGAGCCGGATGCCGGTCTCGGAAACGGCGGTCTCGGAAGACTCGCCTCCTGTTATATGGACTCCGCATCCTCTCTCGGCTATCCCGTAACGGGATTTTCAATCAGATATGAATTTGGCGTGTTTAAGCAGAAAATAGTTGACGGCTGGCAGATGGAATTCCCCGATGACTGGCTCGGTCTCGGCGATGTTTGGCTCACTCCGAGAACTGACGAATCCGTTGAAGTCCGTTTCGGAGGTCAGGTTGAAGAAACATGGACGGACGGCAAATATAAAGCCATACACAAAAATTATGATACAGTTATTGCAATTCCTTACGATATGCTTATATCAGGATACAATTCAAATGCGGTAAACAAGCTTGTTCTCTGGAGCGCAAAATCTCCAAAAAGTCTTGATATGACTGCCTTTTCCAGAGGCGAATACGTTAAATCGCTGGAAGAAAACACAATGGCGGAGGTTATATCAAAAATTCTCTATCCTGCAGACGATCATGAAGATGGAAAGAGACTTCGCCTCAGGCAGCAATATCTTCTTGTGTCCGCTTCTCTGCAGTCAATTCTTTCAAAACACATGAAGAAATACAAGACACTTGATAATCTGGCAGAAAAAGTTGCAGTGCATATAAATGACACCCACCCATCATTATGTGTTCCCGAACTTATGAGAATACTTATGGATAACTACGGCTATGGATGGGACGATGCATGGGAGATCACATGCAATACGCTGACATATACAAATCATACCGTTATGAGTGAGGCGCTGGAACGCTGGAGCGAAGGACTTTTCCGCGAGATTATGCCGCGAGTTTACCAGATTGTGTGCGAAATTAACCGCAGACTCTTTATACACTTAAACTCTGTGTATTCCGGAGATATTCCGAAAATCGAGTATATGTCCGTTATTTCAAACGGCGAAATCAGAATGGCAAATCTCTGTCTTGCATGCTGCCATAAAGTAAACGGCGTTTCAAAGCTGCACAGCAAAATTTTAACGGAAAGCATTTTCAGGGACTACTACAACATAAAGCCCGAAAAATTCACTAACGTAACAAACGGAATTGCATACCGCCGCTGGTTATGTCAGTCAAACCCCGCACTCACCGATTTTCTTTCCGACCTCATCGGAGACGGATTCAAGAAAAACGCATCGGAACTTTCAAAACTTTTGGCATACAAAGGCAACAAGGACGTTTTGGCGGAACTTCGCCGCATTAAACACGGCAATAAACTCCATCTTGCCGAATATATAAGCAAAACAAACGGCATAAACGTTGACCCCGATTCTATTTTTGACGTACAGGTTAAAAGACTGCACGAATATAAGCGCCAACTTTTAAACGTAATGCAGATTCTTGATATGTACAGAAGAATTAAAGAAAATCCGTCTCTTGATATACCGCCGAGAACATTTATATTTGCTGCGAAAGCGTCTGCAGGCTATGTTATGGCAAAGCAGATAATCAGACTTATTTACGCTGCGGCAAACACTGTAAATTCAGATCCTGCGGTACGCGACAAAATAAAAGTTGTATTTATCGAAGACTACAAAGTATCCTTGGCAGAAAAAATTATTCCCGCGGCGGAAATTTCAGAGCAAATATCCATAGCCGGCAAAGAAGCGTCAGGCACGGGCAACATGAAACTTATGATAAACGGTGCCGTGACACTCGGTACGCTTGACGGCGCAAATGTTGAAATATGCGAACAGGTCGGCGATGACAATATGTTCTTATTCGGTCTTAAAGCTCCCGAAGTTGAAAATCTTTGGAGACAGGGCTATTCGCCGATTGAGTATTATAATTCCAACCCGGCACTGCATGCCGTAATAGATATGCTGACATCAAACGCATTGGGAACAAGATTTGACGATATTGCAAAATCGCTTATCACCAATTATAACGGCACCGCCGATGCCTATATGTGCCTTGCCGATTTTGATTCTTACGTAAAGGCTCAAAACCGCGTTTCCGACGTTTACAAAAACGCAGACAAGTTTACGGATATGTCACTTGTAAATATAGCCAAAGCCGGTATTTTTTCAGCTGACAGAGCAGTGAAAGAATATGCGGACAATATATGGAATTTAAAGGACTGATACACTTTGCGAATACTGTACGACAGCCAGAAGGCAGAGCACAAAACACCTTTTGGCTGCGTCCGTACGGACGAAAAATGCACCGTTACAATTTATATACCCGAAAGCGTTAATGCTCTTTTTGCACAGATTGTTTTAAAAAGAGATGACGGGTTCACAGTAAGCTTTCCAATGTGTAAAACCGCTCATGTCAACGGATATGATTACTTCAGCGCTGATTTCTCTTTGGAGTGCAGCGGGCTTTATTTCTATTTCTTTGAAATTTCAAAGCCCGACTCTTCTTTTCGGCTTTACAAATTAAATGAACACGATACAAATATGGAAGCCGGCGAGATGTGGCAGCTTACATGCTTTGACAAGAATTATGATACACCCCATGAATTTAAAGGCGCCGTTATGTATCAGATATTTCCGGACAGATTTTTCAGGTTTAATATGCCTTCGGATCTTTCCGAAAAGCTCACACCGTTTCGCATTCACAAAAATACCGATGACGTTCCGGACTTTTTGCCGGATAACAGCGGCGATATTCTAAACTGTGATTTTTTCGGAGGAACACTTTCCGGAATTGCCAAAAAACTTCCGTATATTGCGGAGCTCTCCGTTTCCGTTATATATTTAAACCCGATTTTTCATGCATATTCAAATCACAGATATGATACGGCGGATTATAAAAAAATAGACCCTCTTTTGGGAGACGAAAAAGATTTTGCCGCTCTTTGCAGCAAAGCACATTCACTCGGAATTAAAATTATTCTGGACGGCGTGTTTTCCCACACGGGAGATAACAGCGTTTATTTTGACAGATTCGGAAAATTCGGCAACGGCGCTGTAAGCAATCCGAATTCGCCGTACAGGGAATGGTATACTTTTTCTCATTACCCGGATAAATACGAAAGCTGGTGGGGCATCTCAAGTCTTCCTGCCGTAAAAGAAACAACGCCTTCTTACATGGATTTTATAATAAATAATTCCGACAGCGTGTGTGCACACTGGCTGAACCTCGGCGCAGACGGATTTCGTCTTGATGTTGCGGATGAACTTCCGGACGAATTTATCGCAGCTTTGCATAAGCGCGTCAAAGAGATAAAACCCTCCGCTATTCTTCTCGGCGAAGTTTGGGAGGACGCATCAAACAAAGTGGCATATAATGTACGGCGCACATATTTTACAAACAATGAACTTGATTCCGTTATGAATTATCCGTACAAAAATGCCGTAATCTCATATGCCTTGGGAAATATGTCTGTTCAGCGCTTTTGCGACGAAATTATGACCATTGCCGAAAATTATCCCAAGCCTATTTTAGACTGCGTCATGAACAGCCTCTCCACTCACGACACCGCAAGAATTCTGACAGTTCTCCTAAGGAGATGGGCATTTCCACCAGCCATTTCAACGAAATGTTTGCAAGGTTCTCCGACCAGTCGTTCACCAACTTCATCAACAACCTGCGCATGGAGCACGCCGCCAAGTTGCTGAAGGACAAGTCGAACTACACCATCGAAGCCATCGCCAACGAGTGTGGCGTTCCCATCCGCCAAACCTTCTATCGCCTGTTCTCCAAGAAGTTTGGCATGACGCCAGCCGAATACCGCAGGAGCATGGCAGAGGAATAAATCCGCAAGATTTTCAGGGAATTGCTTGCGTATGTCAAGTATTATGACGAAATTTGTAATTCGTCAACAAAATTCAATTCCCAACGGGTTCATATATATAATAATGAGAAAAGACCGCGTCATCCTTGGTCTGACGCTCGCCACGGCAATCATCTTGATGGCCTCGTGCGGCACTGCCAAGAACAACATAAGCAACAAGAAGAACAACAAGCACGACATCGCCCTCTCGCAGGACCCCACCGCCAAGCCGCCCCGCTTCGTCATGCCCGGCAAGGAGGCGCGCGCCGTGTGGGTGGCCACGATAGGCGGCATCGACTGGCCTCGCCGCCGCTTCACCGAGGCTTCGCAGAAGGCCTGGTACACGCAGATGCTCGACACGCTGCAACGGCTCAACGTCAACA
>USAP01000060.1 GCA_900552775.1 uncultured Eubacteriales bacterium
AATGACTGTTGTGCATTTCAATCTGTCCCGAAGAGAGATACTTCCCCCTGTTTTTACTCTTTCGGACAACGCGCGCGATTTATGTAGAATGTTTGACAACTCCATGCTCCAAAATGCAGATTTTTCATCACAAAATCACTGCATAGCGCTGCCCGAAAGTTCAAAAAAACTCTTTGAACTGCTTTTGCTTAGCTCATGCACTCTTTTCTGCCCGTCAATTACTTCATCATCAAGCTGTCACGCTGATATATACGGAAAAGCCGCAAATTTTATGTCCGAAAACATTTATGAAAAGCTTTCTCTTTCGGATATTTCAAATTTTTGCGGCGTGTGCAAAACAACTTTAAACGATGTTTTTAAAGAATTTACCGGCTGCGGCTGTATGTCTTTTTTCAGAGAACTTAAGCTTGAAGAAGCAAAAAAAATGCTTTTATTCGGAAAAAGCTGCGGCTTTGTGAGCGATTCCCTAGGTTTTTCGTCTCAGGCGCATTTCACTAAATGTTTTAAAACACTCTACGGTTACACACCGAATAAAATCAGATAATTTCATCAAATTACTTGACAAATTTCAATTGCTGTGCTAAAATGATGTTAAGAAATCGTTAAGATGTTATTCGGTTGGATGAATTTTTTAATTCATTTTCAAGATCTGGCTTTTTAGGGTGGAAAGCTTTTTTAAGCTTTCCGCTCTTTTATTTTTACATTTTTATCCACATGAAAGGAGAGATTTTCTGTGAAAAAAGATACTAAAATAACGCTTATTTTCTTTGCCTGTGCACTTATTGCTCTTATTATCTGCGCTGTAGTATTAAGGTAGGCATCACCCTCATCAATTCGATGAGGGCTTTTTTATATTTAATTGTTGACTATACCTCTGAATTATACTATAATATATCCGAGGTGAAAAAATGCTTTATATTGAAACAAATTCCTTTGATCCATATTATAACCTTGCGGCAGAGGAATATCTTGTAAAAAACAAAAAAGAAGACATTTGCATGCTTTGGAGAAACAACCCGTGCATTGTTATAGGCAGAAGTCAGAATGCCATGGCTGAAATAGATTATGATTACGTCAAAAAGAACAATATTATAGTCGTACGGCGCATGTCGGGCGGCGGAGCCGTTTTTCATGCCCTTCAGAATCTTAACTTCACATACATAATAAACGGCGGAAAATTCGGAAATTACGTTGGTCTGACAGACACTTTAAGACAGTATGTGAACACGCTCGGAATAAACTGTGAGGTTTCCGGAAGAAACGATGTTTTGGCTGAAGGCAGAAAGTTTTCAGGCAATGCCCAATATGTATGGCACGGCCGTCTGATGCACCACGGAACAATTCTGATAAACGCAGATATGTCTCATCTTGCCGCAGCTCTCCGTCCCGATGAAACAAAAATTGCATCAAAAGGTGTTAAATCCGTGCGCAGCCGCGTAGTAAATCTTGCAGAGCTTGCCGATACGGACGCAGAACGCTTTATGCACGACTTTGAACAATTTATAAAACAGGATAGGTCCGTGCGCGATTACACGCTCACAGAAGAAGAAAAAGCGGCAATAAAGAAGCTGCGCGACGAAAAATACGCCACCTTCGAGTGGAATTTCGGATACTCGCCGAAATACACTTTTAAATCAAAAAAACGTTTTCCGGCAGGCGGAGTTGAAGTCTTTTTAAGTGTTAAAGACGGCTCCGTTGAAGACATTAAAATTTTCGGCGACTTTTTCACGGATACCGATATCGGAATTCTTGAAAACGCTCTGCGCGGCTGTGTTCACGATAAAGACGCTTTAGACGCCGCTCTCAAAGCCGTATGGTCTGAGAATATACTTGGCGGCATACAAAAAGACGAGTTTTTGTCATGCCTTATTTAACGTAATTATTCTTATTAATTTCATGCATAAATCCGTTTGCGGCAGGCGACATTATGTCTGCCGCTATTATTTTTCCGTCACACAACAGCAAATTTGCATATACATTTCCGCCCTTTTTATGATTTGTAACGGTGAATGTATATCGCATAACCTTCCTTCCGGCATAAGGCAGCAGATCAAGTCCTTCTTTTTTAAGAAGTTCATTATAATTTAAAAAAACATCGGTAAGCGGATCCGGCAGTGTAAGCGCGCAGCTTTGCGGTGCATCGTCCGAAAGTTTCCAGCCGAATCTTTCTATGACGCGCCGCATATCATCCACAGTTTCCGCCTTATATGTATAGTGCGGCATAAATACAAAGAAAAGCGCTGCTATCCCTGCCATAATTAACGCAAACATTATAATTGACTTTTTCAAAAAAATCACCTCGGTTAAATATATTTAACCGAGGCGTTTTTAATACACGCAATTTATCAAACGGCATATTTCGCCGAAAACGTTTCAAACTTTTTCTCAAACTCGCTGCCTGTTTTAAACGATTTAAGTGATTCATGCATGTTCATATTATTATTTGCCGCGTCAAATATGCATACGGCAATATTTGAACAATGGTCTGCCGTTCTCTCAAGATTATTGAGCAAATCCGCCCATACAAATCCCGCTTCTATAGAACATTCTCCCTTTGTCAGTCTTTCTATATGACCGTCTCTGAGTTTTATTTTAAGCCCGTCTATAACCTGCTCCAAAGGCTCCACATTCAATGCAGTTTTCACGTCAGATTTAAGAAAGGCCGAACATGCAAGTTTTATTATCTCCGAAACGGCATCACACATTATTTTAAGCTCACGTGCCGCAGATTCCGAAAAATGTATATCCTTTTCTTTAAGTTCTTCTGCCGACTCCAGTATGTTAATGCTGTGGTCGGATATTCTTTCAAAATCTCCTATGGCTTTAAGAAGCTTTGAAATTTCCGCACTGTCGGCATCTGAAACCTGGTGACCGCTCAGTTTTACAAGATAAGTTCCCAATATATCCTCATAGTGATCGGCCTGTTTTTCCTTTTCTCTTATTTCTTCCGCCGCTTTTGAATTATAGTTTTGCAGCATATCAAGACTTGACAAAAGTCCGGATGAAGCAATCTCCGCCATATCCGAAACAAGCTCGGCACAGCGCGACAAAGCTATATGCGGCGTAGAAAGAAGTCTTTCGTCAAGTTCTGCAAACGATTCCTTCTTGTCCGTGTTCGGAACAATCATATATGCTATTTTCTCAAGTATACCCGACATAGGCAAAAGTATTGCCGTACACGCAATGTTAAACAGCGAATGTGCAATAGCTATTCCGAGATAAGTTGCTGATTCATCAAGCCCCACAGGCTTGAGCATTGCGGAGACCACACTGAAAACCGTGAGCCACATAAGCGTACCGAGCACATTAAAAGATAAATGAACCACAGCGGCACGCTTTGCATTTTTATTAGTTCCGAACGATGATAAAATTGCCGTTATACACGTTCCTATATTCTGACCCATTATAATTGGTATTGCCGCGCCGTACGACACCTGACCCGTTACGGAAAGTGCCTGCAAAATACCTACGGATGCGGAACTTGACTGTATTATTGCCGTCAGTGCCGCTCCTACAAGTACACCGAGTACCGGGTTTTTAAACATTAAAAATAGGTTTCTGAACTGCGGGACATCCGCAAGACCCGATACAGCCGAAGACATCGTTTCCATTCCGAACATAAGTGTTGCAAATCCAAGCAATATTGTGCCCGTGTCCTTCTTTTTGCTCGACTTGCCGAACATCAAAAGTCCCGTTCCTATAAGAGCCAGAACCGGAGTAAAAGAAGAAGGCTTCAAAAGGCTTACAAAAAAGTTATCGCTCGAAATACCGCTCAAACTCAAAATCCATGCAGTAACGGTAGTTCCTATGTTTGCGCCCATTATAACGCCTATTGACTGCCTCAGCGTCATTATGCCGGAGTTTACAAAGCCGACAACCATAACCGTTGTAGCAGACGAGCTCTGTATTACCGCCGTAACACCGAGCCCCGTTAAAAAGCCTGCCATCTTGTTTTTTGTCAGCCTTCCGAGGATTGCTTTGAGACCTCCGCCGGCGCGGCGCTCCAGTGCATCGCCCATAACGTTCATGCCGAACAGAAACAGGCACAGACCGCCGATAAGTGTGAGTACGTTAAAAAGATTCATTTGTTCACCTCAAAATTTTCCGTATGTACATTTATTTTACCATATTTTCCGCTAAAGCAGCGTTAATCCTATGTTAACTCTATGTAAACATACAGGGCTGAGGATGGGCACCGAACTCAATATGCCGGAAAAATTTGATTTGTTGTTCTTACAAATTAAAAAACTTTATTGCGTTATTCCAAAGGATTTTTCTATTTTCTTCTTCTGTCAGACCGAGTTCTAAAAATTGCTTTTCAACAAGCGCTCTGTTATGCATGGGATAATCTGTGCCGAAAAAGCATTTATCCGCGCCGTGATTTCTTATAATTCTGACAGCCTGCTCTTTTGATATCGACTGCAAAACGCTTGAAGTATCGAAATACACATCTGTTCCGACAAGATATTTTTCGCTTTCGTCCCACTCGCTGTAGCCGCCGAGATGTGCGGCAATTATAGTAAGATTGGGGAACATGTCATGCACATGGCGTATTCTGCGCGGACTTGAAAAATCTGTATTTTTATCTCCGGCATGAAACAAAATCGGAAGTTTCCCTTCCGCACACTCATAAATTTTGCACGCTTCATCGGAATCCGCATTAAAACGCTGAAAATCCGTGTGAAGCTTGATTCCTCTGAGCCCGAGAGAAATCATTCTGTCCATTTCTCCGGCAATGTCGCCGTAATCGGGATGCATCGATCCAAATCCCAGAATATCATCATTTATAAGCGATGCCACAAAATTATTCACGCTCTCAACCTGATGTGCCGTCGTTGCGGTTGAGTGAATAAGGCATTTTTTTATATCAGGTGTTTCACGCACACTTTGCTCAAAATCCGCCAAAGTGCCGCCGGACGCCATTTTTACATGATAGTAATCCGCCAGATTATCTACCGCTTTATGTGCAACCGCATCCGGAAACACATGTACATGCATATCAAAAATTTTCATATGTTCATCTCCGTTCAGACATTAAAAAAATCAGAGCTGCGTCAGGTATATACCCGCGCAGCCCCGTTAAAAATATTCTATTGAAAATTACGGAAGAATAATAACCGTGGTAGCTTCAAAAGCGCCCGTGTTCATAACTCCCGTTACGGACACGCTCATGCCGCTTTTAAGCGATGTAAGCGAAACTTCTTTGCCGCTTGTGCTGTCTATTATCTTAAGCCCTGTTTTCTTAAGGAATATTTGTGTTTGAGTAACATCACCCGTCTGAGCGTTGACAACATTCAAAAGCATAAATCCGTATGCGCTGTTAACCGTTTCAACCGTACCCGTTAATACAGACGATACAATCGGAGCCACAGATTCCGCGGAAACCACTGTTTCTCCTTCGATTTTAAGCGTTATATTTGAGCCGAGTCTCAGGTCATAAATTGTAGCATCATTGCCGTCCGTTTTAAAGGAAGCGTCTCTCGCAACCGAGAATGTCTCCGATGTGCCGTCCGACTGTTTTAAGGTAATCTGAGGTGATGTTGCAATCAGAATTGATTCTATAGTACCGGTTTTTGTATAGCTTTTGCTTTGTGCCGAAACTTTGAATATTCTGTTGTAAAGAAGCGTCAAAGTAACTTTATCTCCGATAAGAATATCACTGATATCCGCCTTTGAACCGTTTCTTGTTGCTGTTGCTTCACTGTCAAATATATAATCGGCTGTCTTTCCGCTTGAAGTTTCAAGTGTAAGCTTAACTTCCGGCGTGAGTACAATGTCTTTAACGGTTCCCGAAACGGTTGCATCTTTTGCCGACGCGTCTATTGTTATAACTTTTCCGTTTTTGAGCTGAAGCACTGCATACATTCCAGTTTTAACGGACTGCAACGTGCTCGGAGAACCGTTGTTTGTAACCGAAACATCGTCTGCCACGGTATATTCAACAATCTCGTCACTGTCTAAATCTCTGAGCTTTATGGAAGTCTTCTTCGAAGATGTTGTAATTGAATTTACCGCACCTTCAACCTCAGTATCTCCTATAACACTTATTGTTTCAATGAATCTTACCTCACCGCCGCGGCGTGTTATTGCTATTTTTGCCTGCGGTGTTATTTTTTCAAGAGAGGAAAGCACACCGTCTGTAAGATAACGTATATCGTCATCCTTTGCGGGAAGCGATACGCCGGAGGTTTTGCCGTCTTCATCTTTAATCATAATTGTTTTTGTATTAATATTTACGTTATCTACCGTTCCATACTCGGTTGTTTCGTCCATTTTCTGCATCATTCTGTAAAGCATTACCGCCATTTGCGCACGCGTTACGTTTGTAAGAGGCGAAAATTCATTTTCTCCCGTTTTTGAGCTTACGCCCAGCATAAGTCCGGTATTATACACATAATTCACATACGGTTTTGCAGAAGCCGGAATATCGTCTGAATCCGAGAATACAACCGACGGCGCTTCAGCCGCCGCAGCGTCCGCCCCCATTGCTTTTGTCATAACGGCGGCAGCCTCATATCTCTTAAGCGGAACATCAGCATTATCATCACCTATGTATACAGGGAGTTCCTCATCTTCAAGAACGCCTTTATACAAGAGATATGAAATTTCCTTTTTATAGGGCGTTGAATATATAGCCAAAGTCTCCTCGTTAGCCGCGTACGCCGCTTCAACGTATTCCTCGTTATCACTCTCGGAATAACCTATTATTCTTGAGACCAACAACAAAGACTGTATTTTTGTCACCTTATCGGCAGGTGCAAAAACAGTGTTTGAATAACCTTTTATAATATCGCGCGATGCCATTTCTTCAATTTCTTTTACAGCCCACGGATAGTTTGCATTTGTAACATCGCTGAAAGTATTTGCAGCGCTTACTCCGACAACAAGCGAGCAGCATAGGCATGCCGACAAAATAAGTGATAGAGCTTCCTTAAACAAAAGTTTTCCCTCCCGTATATTTTAATTATAGATATATCATACCACAATATCTTGTACAGTTCAACATATTTTTTGTTTTTTTACATAATTTTTAAACTAAAGACATATTATTTTTGCGTCATTCGGCAAATTTTCCGGAATTTCAGCAGCAAAAATTACAATCTGTTCTTTTCTTTCCGCCCTTTCCGCAAGCTCTCGCAATGCGGCATCCCGCCTTTTTGCATCGTATTGCACGAAAGCGTCATCCGTAAATACAGGCTTTCTTCCGGAAAAGAGCATATCGCAGAGAGCAAGCCTTACGGCAAAATATGCCTGATCGACAGTTCCGCCCGAAAAATACCCTATATTTTTCATTCCGTCTGAAAAAACCGCAGGTATTAGTTTCTGATTCACGGAAATTTTGTCATATTTTCCGCATGTGATTCTTTCGAATATTTCCGAAGCCCTGACATTAATACGCGGAGTAAAATCCGAACGTATGTGAGAATATGTTTCTTCCACACATTCTTTTGCAAGTTTTAAAGCTTCATATTTTTCACATGCCCGGTCAAACTCTGCCATGGCTGCGGAACGCTCCGCAAGAATTAAGTCTGAGCTGCGCGTATTCCTTTCTTCCGCCGATAAATATGCCTCCGAAGCATATTTTTCGCGCATAGTCTCCTCCAAAAGCTCACGCAGTGAACGCTCTTCCTCTTCTATATCGTCTGTTTCAAAATCACTTTCCGTCAGCTTTTTTCCTGCCGTTTTTATACGGCTTGACGCAATTTCTTCTTCAAGCGGAGCCAGTCTTTCTCTCAATGTTTTTATGGCAGACAGCGCATTGTGAAGTTTTTCAGAGAGTTCCGCATATTTTGCACGTTTTTCGGTGTATTCACGTATATCCGCAACACCGTACCTATTAAGCTCCGACTTTACAACAGCGTTTTGTTTCTTCGCTTCGGCAAGTTCGTTTGAAACTCTCTTTTTATTCCCGATCAGCCGCATCAAGACGCATATATCCGCAATCAGTACTGCCGGTACGGAAACTGCCGCCAAAGGCGTTTTGAAAAAAACAATTGCCGTCAGCAAGGCAGCAGTCAGTGCACCGAAGCAGATTACGGAACCGCAAATTAGTTTTCTTGCGGATCTTTTCTGCATTTTATGCAGCGTCTCTGTATCCGCCGAAGATTTAAACATTTCCGGAGACGGTTCTGCCGCATACGCCGACATAACACTTATTTCCCTTGTGTATTTCTCGGATTTTTTTTCGTATTCCGCAATTTCCGCCCGAATAGCAGCGCAGCGTTTTTCGCACTCGGCAAGTCTTTTAAATTCTTCAGCCGTACTCGCCGCAGCGCGCAGCGTTTCAAGCTCCGAAAGCTTTTTTCTGATATCTTCAGCATTTTTTCGAAGCATCCGAATTTTTTTGAGCAGTTCAAACGCTTCTTCTCTTTTCCTCTCTGTCGCGGCAAGTTCCGATGAAAGTGCGGATATTCTCTCGCGCAGTCCTGCAAGTATTCCGCCTCCGCCGCGCAAAGGTTTATACCGTTTCATCTCCGTCTCAAGGCTTTTCAAAGCTTCGGCGCAGCTTATATTCTCTGCCGCGCCGAGACTTATATTTGCAAGCCTTTTTGTGATTTCCGATTCGTCTCCGCTTATGGCGCTTTTAAGCTGCTTTATGCAGAGCGTATTTAAAAAAGCCGCGTCGGTAACGCCCGTTTCCTCCTCGGGAGAATAATCATATTTGTCCCCCGTAAGCTCATCAACCGCCGAAAACTCATCGGTCGCCGCAGTTTTTCCGGCAGTGCGCGAAATTCTGACGGTACGCCCTTTTTCATTTGTAAAAATAAGCTCACCTATTATTTTTTCGCTTCCCCACGGCATGTATTTTTTTCTGTCATTTCCGCCGATATCCGCAACTCTCGCCGATTTGAAGCCGTAAAGCATGTTGCGTATGAAAGACAGTACCGTAGATTTTCCCGCTTCGTTTCCGCCCGTTATCACGTTAAGTCCGCCGGAAAGTTCTATTGTTTTATTATGAAATTTTCCGTATGAAATAATCTTCAGTGTATTTATTTTCATATGCAGACTCCAAAGTTATATTTCTTCAAGTTTTTCTCCGCGAAGCGCAGCAAGTCCCAGCCTTTCAGCCTGAGCTGCAATTGCTCCGCTCTTTGTCCTCTCGTGCAGAATTTCTCCGAAAAGTTTTTCCGCAATGCTGTCCGGCTTTTTTTCCTCACGTTTGGCAACAAACTTTATATTTGCATAAAAAACGCGTTCCGATAGCATTTCCGAAAGCGTATTTGTGTCAAAAAACATATTTCTTCCGATTGTTCCGCAAAGTTCTATGTTATATATATCATTTTTGCGAAGTTTTCCAAGTTTGCCGATTATATCGCCGTATGTGATAGCATCTGAAATATCCGCATTCAGCTTATGCACTTCACGTTTTGCCGTATTCTTAAAAGACAGCGAAACATTTTCCGCGGTTACATCTCCCGCTATAATGCCCTTTTTTCCGCATTCATCCAAAAATCTGCCTTCGGGTGTTCCGCAATAAGCGTAAACGGTGCTGCCGGCTTTTTTAAACCCCTCGTGCGAATGAATATGCCCGGCGGCAAAATAGTCGATTCCGCTTTCCGAAAGGCGGCGCGCCGAAACGGGACAAAGGTCGCCGTAAGGCGGAAGGGAGCAATGAGCAAGAAATATATTCACAATCCCGTCTCTCGGAGCATGAAAGCCGAGCAATATATCCTTATGAGACGTTTGATTTAAAAGTCCCGTGCCATAAACCCTGACCCCCGCCTCCGGCAGCAGCACACATGAAATTTCTTCACCGAAAACCGTAACGTTTTCTCCAAGGCTCTCTGCAGCGTAAATATCGTTTCCCATGATACAGTCATGATTTCCCGGAGAAATAAAAACATGTGTTTCCGGTATACTCGCAAAACAGCGGCGCAAAAACTCCAATATTCTGTAGGAAACATATTCGTTCTCAAACAAATCCCCTGCAAGAAGCAGTGCATCGGCATTTATTTCTTTTACATATTCTATAGTTTTCTCAAAAGACGCAAATTGCTCTTCTCTGAAACGCTCCGCCACATTCGGCGGAAATCCCTGAAACGGGGTGCAAAAATGCAAATCTCCCGTATGCACAATCCGTGCCATATGTTTCTTAGCTCTCCTCACAGATCCCGTGCCCGACGTGCGGCAAGCACAACTTCACGGACATCCGCCAGTTCAACCTGATGTTCAAGACGTTCCAGGGCGTC
>USAP01000061.1 GCA_900552775.1 uncultured Eubacteriales bacterium
TTTTTCAAGCAGAAGACGGCATACGAGATATATCAGTGTGACTGGAGTTCAGACGTGTGCTCTTCCGATCTGCCGTCACCGACAGATGCGCTGCCGCATGTTCCGCTAACGGAAATCACCGTATCCTGACCGGGATTTACGCATGTGGTAGCTTCGACAATGCCGGTAGCACCGTTTTTAAATTTAATAAGCGCCGACGCCGTGTCTTCGCATTCTATATTCCTTTCGCGCCGTTCACATTTTGCATAAACGCTTGCAGCGTCTCCGACAAGATACAAAAGCGAGTCTATTCCGTGTATGCACTGATTCATAAGGCATCCGCCGTCAAGTTCGCGCGTTCCGCGCCAAGCCGCGCTTTTATAGTATTCGTCGTCCCTGTAATAGTCCATTTTGGCCGACACAAAAATAATATCCCCAAACGCTCCGCTGTCATATTTCTCTTTTAAAATACGCATTACCGCAGCATTTCGTCTCTGAAAAATTCCGCCCAAAATAACATGGTTCTTTTTCTGAACTTCAATCATTTTATCCAGCATATCGCTTTTTATGTCAAGCGGCTTTTCACAAAGCACATTAATGCCTCTCTCCATTGCTTCAATCGCGTGAGCACCGTGCATTCCGCTTGGGGTGCATACGCACAAAACGTCCGGTTTTTCTTTTTCAAGCATATCCGAAAGATTTAGATAATACCTGTTTATGCCGGCGCTTTCGCAGGCTTTTTTGGCCGCGTTTTCATCGATGTCACAAACCGCGGCAAGTTCTGCCGACGGCGCGGCGGCAATCCCCGCTATATGGTGCTTCGAAATTCTTCCGCAGCCGACAATTGCAAATTTTGCTTTTTTCATTTGTCCTTTTCCTCTCAAAAAAAGTGTTTTTTCATGAAATAAAAATAGTAAAGCCAGTCTTCACGTCCGAAATAATGACTTCCGCTTCTTTTATGATAGCCTATAAATCCGTCATGAAAAGCCTCATCATCATGCGCCTCTCTGTCTTCTGCCACAAAACCAGGCTTACCCAAAAGCTCCCACACGGGCGATGCGGCAAAACACGTAAGCTGCTCAGAAAGAGGATCTGCCCACAAATCCTCCTTAGCGCTTGCAATATACACACGCCTCGGCGCTATAAGTGCCGACAGGAAATGCTGATCGAAAGGCATCGTATGTTCCGCATTTTTATATTTATAAAAGTTTTTGCAGAACCAGTACGGGAACATATCGCATATTTTCTCAACGGTTTCACCGATTTTGTCACGGGAAATTGCCGCTCCGCAGCAACCGGAATCATTTGAAAACGCTGCGCAGAAACGCTCGTCAAACGCGCCGCACAAAAGCGCCGTTTTTCCGAGGCGTGAATGTCCGCAAACCGCAACGCGCGAAGTATCTATGCGCGGAATTTTCTCTATGCAGTCCATAACGCGCATTGCCGCCCATGCCCAAAGCGTAATTTTTCCGAATGTGTCGCCTTGCCTTTCTTTTCCTTCCAAAAGCACCCCTGCAAGACCGATCGAGAAATCTTTGTTATCGCTTGTAATATCCTCATAGCAGAACGAAAACACAGCAAAACCGTTATCCATTATTTCTTCGTTCGGCATGTACCTGTCCGGTACCGCGTCGCGGAAATTTATATGCAAAAACGCCGGAATATTGTCTCCTTTGCAAGGTATGGTTGCATAAAAAGGAAAACTGAATCGTTTTCCGCCCACATCCGTTTTAACAATATACTTTCTAAGCTCCGCCTTACCCGCGGCAAAATTTTTAAGACAACTGTTTTTGTCTTCGTAAAACTCCACAGAATCGGGTTTTGGCGGGAAAAACCCATATTCTTCACGCTGCAGCAGCTCTTTTATTTCCTCTCTGCGCATTTCCCAATCGCTTTTTGAAGTGACATTTTCCAAAATATCAGGCAATTTTCTCTCAGAAATCAATTCTTTCATTATTCAAATCCTTTTTTCGTCAGATAATCAAAACTCATTTTGAGACTCTCAAAAGGATCTCTCTTGCATACATCCTGCTCAACCACCGCATATTCTATGCCGGTCTCTTCGCTTGCTTTAATAATCTTTTCCCAAGCGAGGTTTCCTTCTCCGACCTCGCACATGCCTGTTTCGAGAAAACTTACGACCTGAAGATCTTTGTAATGCGCAACCGAAATTCTGCCTTTAAGTTTTTCCATAACTTCCGTTACGTTCATACCCGCAAACGCAGCCCAATATGTATCGAAAATAAATGTAAACTTGTCCGGATCGGTTTCCTCTGCGAGACGGTAGAATATATGTTTACCTTCGTATTTTTTAAACTCTATCGCGTGATTGTGATATCCGAAACGGATTCCCTCTTTGTACAAGATCTCAGCCGCCGCGGAATAATCCTTTATGAATTTCTTGAATCCGTCATCGCTTTCTCTGTACTCGGGCGGCATTGAGCCTATTCCTGCAATGTCGCATCCTATTTCTTTGTGAAACGCAATTGTGTTTTCGAGATTTTCAGGTTTGAAATCATCGGGACCTTTATGAGTGCAGCATATTTTAAGTCCGTATTTGTCCGCCGATTTTTTTATATCTGCCGCAGATATCGGTCCGATACCCGACACCTGAATAATTTTATACCCTATTTCACTTACTTTTTTCAGCGTGTCATCAAAGTCTTCCGCCGTCTGGCAGAACTCTCTCAACGTGTAAAGCTGCGCTCCTATTCTTTTATCCATGGTATAAATCCTCCTTTTAATAAGTACCGGTTGTATCCATTGTTTTATGAACTTCTTTTTTCTGAACCTTTGAATTTTTTATTTTCTCCTGCAGAATTCTGTAAAAATCGTCATGCGGGAAATTGTTAAGATCCGACCATCCGCCCGTCCAAGCCGAATAATGGATTGCGTTTGAAATAAGCAGTCCGCGTACTCCTTCTTCGCCGGGTGCCAAAAGCGGCGTGCCGTTTTCTATGGCATCTGCAAAATTCTTAAGTATTCCGACATGCTGCTCTCCGCCCGAAGCATCACAGGGAATTTCGCAGTGCCAGCACTCAGGCGAACCGAAAATGCCGTTAAATTCCGCATTGAACTTTCTTTCCGATTCAACATTTCTGTCAAATGTTATTTTATTTTTATGAACAACAAGATGACCCATATCGCACGAAATTTCAAGTCTGTTCTCACCCGGTGCCTCACCCGTCGATGTTATATATACGCCCGTCATTCCGTTATTATACTGCATAAATGCCGTAACGTCGTCCTCAACTTCAATGTTATAATATTTTCCGAACGACACATGCGACATGATTTTGTCCGGCAAGCCAAACATCCACTGCCAAAGATCAAGCTGATGCGGATTCTGATTGATAAGCGCACCGCCGCCCTCGGTTTTCCATGTTGAACGCCATGTGCAGCTGTCGTGATAAGCCTGCGGACGGTACCAGTCGGTTATAATCCACGAAACTCTTTTTATTGCTCCGAGTTCGCCTTTTTCTATAAGCTCTTTAATCTTGCGGTATACCGGATTTGTTCTCTGATTATACATAATTCCGAAAACTTTTCCGGATTTTTTTGCCGCCTCGTTCATCTCAAGAACCTGTTTTGTATAAACGCCGGCGGGTTTTTCCGTCAAAACGTTTAAACCGTATTCAAAGCCCTTTATAGCCATACGAGGATGATCGTAATGCGGAACAGCAATCAAAACCGTGTCTATATCTCCGCTTTTGTACATATCCTCAAAATCTTCATATATATGGATTTCGGGATAATTTTCTTTAACAAAATTACGTCTTTCCTCCAAAATATCACACGCCGCGGCAACGCGCATATTTTTCACTTTGCCCGCACAGATATTTTTAAGATGACTTGTACCCATGTTACCAATGCCTATAATACCGACATTAACCATTTTTTTCAACCTCCGAAATTATTTTTTTAAGAGCGTCCGCCGCAACAGTGAATTTTTCCGCATCACTTTCCGGCAGCTCCATCATTTCATCTCCCTTTTCAAGCTGTGCAAGACCGCCGAAAACGCCGAGATGCGGTTCAAGGCTTAAGAAACCTTCATAACCGCTTTTGTAAAGCTCCGAAATTATTTCCGGCACATGCCCGTCTCCGCTGCCTGCGGGCACCACCGTTTGCCCCTTTGCGTCTTTAATGTGCATGTACACAACAAACTCACGGAGCATGTTAAATGCATGCGGATATGTTTCAACGCCGCACTGAACAAAGTTTGCCGGGTCAAAAACAGCTCTGAGATTATCGCTTTTTACTGTCTCGAAAATGTCACGGCAACGCTCCGGCGTATCACCGTATATTCCCTTCTCGTTTTCGTGAAGCAGAATAACCCCTTCTTTTTCGGCAAGTTCCGCCATGGCGGAAAGTCTTTTCATAACTTCTGTGCGGTATTCTTCATATTTTTCGTCCGGAATATAGAAGCTGAATACCCTTATGTTTCTTGTGCCTATAATTTTAGCCGTCTTTGCAACATGTGCAAGTTTTTCGAGCTCGGGCTCAAAATCGTCCGTTATATCAATTTTTCCGACAGGCGAACCCAACGATGAGGCTTTCACTCCGTATCTGTCCATTTTCTCACGTAGAGCCCGTGCTTCTTCTTCGCTTAAATCCGCAATGTTCTTTCCGTCAATTCCGCGCGGCTCAAAATATGAAATGTTTAAGCTTTTTATAGTCTTAAACTGTATGTCCGTACTGCTGTCAATTTCATCGGCAAAGCCGCTTATTATAAATTTTGACATCTTTTCATCTCCCCTTTATAAGTCCTTTACTATATTGTAGAACTTTTATTTAAAAATTTCCACTTTAATTCGGACATATATATTGAAAAAACGGACAAAATATCACCAAAAACAATTATTTGTTCGAAATTTCCAAGAAAAAATGACAAAATCTGTTAATTGCAGGGCAATTCTCAGTATGTGTTGCCGGATACTTTTTTTGCAAAACCGATTACTTTTAAAATAAATTCCGTTTTACCTTCGGTATATAATTTTCTGCAATTGCCGTACTTTTCATCAAGCTTCAGTTTCAAAGATTCAGCCCCCACCAAAATATCTATGATATGCTAAGACCATAAGCTACAAAGTCCAGCATTATAACGGCAACAATATATTTTGCAGCCGGAATCTTATCTCCTAAAAGAAGCGCTATGATAAACGAACCTCCTCCTGAAAAGATGCCCTTCAGCAAAACTATCTCATAGGTACTCTTCTCTGAAATCTTTCTCGTGCAGTTATTTTCAAGCCCCCAACAGAAGGTCGCAAGAATTACGAATAAAGAACCCCAAGAAAAATCAAAGCTACCCGTACCTTCAAACGACAAGACGATGCTTGATAATGTAATAAAACCAATAGCTGCCCATAATCTTAAAGATAGTTCATTACATATTACTTGCTATCCCTGATACCTTATTCTTTCTACCAGCGTTTCCTTTTTCAGATTACTGCTTAAAACGCAGGAAAGTACAATCTGCAACAGACCGACCAAAAAAATCATAATAAAAATTGGTACGATTGGAACATGATAGATATTCATTCCAAATATTCCATTATGTTTTGCATAGGAAAAAAGTGCATAGCCGAGCGGCAGACCAATGATCAAAGCTACGCATATGGTACCAACCGTAAAAATCAGTCCCTGTAACTGCAGGCATAAATTTAATTGTTTATTTGTCATACCCACAGCCTGTAATACACCATATTCCTGCTTTTTTGTCGTAATATTCATGATCATGGTGTTTGCCATATTCATAAAACCGATGAGTCCTACAACCGCTATAAACAGATAACAGCCGAGCTTCATCATGCGGGCTGCGACTTCTGCATTTTGTAACTGCGCATGATAGGTATCCATTTTTATATGTGAAGATTTAGAAATCAAAGTATTCAGACTTTGTTCTACAGATGCCTCATCTTTTTTATCACAGTCCACCCACAGATAGCCATAGGCTGTTCCTCTCGGATTCATGGAACGGTATACACCTTCCGGAATGACAAGATAAGTGTCCGCACTTACAAAGGATCCTGCAATCTTTCCCTGATAGGTATAGGTTCCACTTCCATTCTCAAAGTCAAATGCAATGGATTCACCCGGAGCATATCCATCTTGTTCCATCCACGTCGACCAGCCAAAGAAAATTTCACCATTCTTTACCGCCTGATCATAGTCCATAGAGCCAATATCCCCGTCTTGGCGCATAAAATCAAAATCATTTTTACTCACAATATCAGCCGGAAATCTTGTTCCGTTCAGATTTACAGAGACAATCTCTCTCGTCATGACATCTGTCACTCCCGGAATGCTTTTGATTTCTTCAATCAGCGAATCATTCAATGGATCATCCGTCAGAATCGTATCCAGATTATTCTCCGGATATCTTTCATCATACTCAGCAGAATAGTCAAGCTGCAGTTCAAATTGTCCATGATTAACGGAAAGACGTGCTTCATGCTCCGTGTCAATATTTCCCACATAATTAGAGATAATCACAAACAATACGCAAGAAAAACCCATTGTGAGGATAGTACCAATAGTTCTTTTGGGATTACCCGTTACATTTGCCATTGCCATAGAAAACACGGTGACATTTTTTCTGCCATTTCGTTTTCCTTTTTTTTGTGTTTCTGCATTTTCTAAATACCGTGTTGCTTCGATAGGTGAAATCCGTGAAACAATTTTCATTGGTTTACGCAGCGCCAAAGCAACGGTAAGAAATGATACGAAAATACATAGAAGCATAACAGGCAGGGAAAACAGTGGCATCTGCTGATTTTGGACTCCCATAGAGCCAGTTCCGGTTGATACAAGGTTTCCCTGTTCTACCAGCCAGTTAAAACCGCATTTTGCAATCAGAAAACCAAGAAGCAATCCAACCGGTATTGAAGAAATTGTCAAAAACATACCCTCTCTGAAGATCAGTTGTTTCATCTGCTTTTTTGTCGCTCCCAGAGCCTTGATTTTTCCATACTCCTGTATCTTGTTGGCAATACCGACCTGAAAAATATTATAAATGACCACAACAGAGAAAAGTACAATTGCAAGAATCAAAACCCCGCATACCGCAATCGTTTCATAACTCGGCTGCAAGACCCATTGCAAATAGAGATCATTGACTATAACGTTTTTTTCTTCGATCCCACAAGCTGCTGCAATCTGCTTTATAACCGAATCAATATTATTCATAGATACATTTGCAGAATCATTTAAAGTAAAATAAATATTATACTGTCTGTCATTCTCTGCGACGTGCTCATCATAAAACTCCTGTGACCCGAAAGCAACATAAGATGCCTCGATGGTATACTCATCCCGATCATATAGGATTCCGCTGACAACAAATTCTTCCGGCTTATATTCTGACTGCATCCCTGCGCGGTAATCCAGTGTAACCGTATCTCCGATCTTTACATCACCATACCCCATTGCACGAAAAAATGCTCTTCCTGCGGCAATTTCCTGCATTTTTTCCGGATACTTTCCTTCCTTCAACTCATATTCTTTATTATAAGGAAGCATTTTTCTTGCAGTCTCATCCATGCAGACAAACCCGCCTTTTTCATTGCCTTTTATGATACCTTCAGTGCACATAGTGCCTGTAGCATCTATTTCCGCACGGCGGTTTACTTCTTTTAACTGCGATCCGTCTGCGGAAACAAACAGACCATAATTGCTTCCATATGATCCTGCCGCCTGACTTTTCTGTAAATGAATTACCCCATTTCCCACAGTACTGATGATAACAAGCAGCATCGTGGTCAGACAGATTGCCATCATGATCAGTATACTTCTTGTCCTGTTCCTTTTGTCATTGCTACATGCAATCCTGCTTATTGTCTTCATCTGAAATCCACCACCTGTCCGTCCTCAATCACCAGAATACGGTCAGCGACCTGTGCAATTTCGTCATCATGGGTAATCATTACAATTGTCTGTCCATATTTTTTTGCTGTCATCTTAAGCAGAGCGATTACCTCATCACTGGTCTTAGAATCAAGATTTCCTGTCGGCTCATCTGCAAATATAATTTCCGGACGATTCACCAGTGCTCTTGCAATTGCTACTCTCTGCTGCTGTCCTCCGGATAACTGATTTGGCAGATTATAAATCCGGTTTTCAATCCCCAGAGTTGCAATAATATCATTTACATACGCTTCATCCACTTTTCTTCCATCCAGCCCCAGTGGCAGTACAATATTTTCCCAGACATTAACAGATGAAACCAGATTAAATGCCTGAAAAACAAATCCGATTTTTCTTCTGCGGAAAACAGCAAGGGCATCTTCCTTCATCCTGTATAAATCTTTCCCTGCTAAAGTAACACTGCCTTTTGTCGGGGTGTCTAGCCCTCCAAGCATATGAAGTAATGTACTTTTACCGGAACCTGACTTTCCAACAATTGCGACAAATTCTCCCTGCTCAATCTGAATGTCCACCTGATTGACCGCTTTGACCTGATTCTCACCTGCGCCATAAAACTTACAAAGCTGCTTGGTTTCTAATATCACACTCATGTGTTGCCTCCTTTTCAATTCTGTAAAGCGTACCTTTTCAGCCCGCTTTCTTTGCCTGTTTATATATTTGGTCATTTTTTAACCTACATCCAAATTGTATCAGGACAATCTTTCATTTCACTTTCAAAAAACGAGCAGAAATCTTACAGAATTGTAAGATTTCTGCTCACTTAAAATTTAACCAACATATGGTAATTGAATCACAAACGTGCTTCCTTTTTTCTTTTTGCCGGAGGTTACCGTAATCGTACCTGCGTGTTTTTCGATAATTTCTCTCGATAGAAAAAGTCCGATTCCTGTACCACTCTTTTCCATGACCTCCTTGGAACTTCCTCTGTAAAATCGTTGAAAAATTTTGTGATACTCATTCTGCGGAATACCAATTCCCTGATCCTCAATTTCCATTCTTACAAGATCGTTTCTTTTTTGTAACCGGATAAATATTTTTGAACCACACGGACTGTACTTGACCGCATTATCCAGAACGTTGATCACAGCTTCACCAAGCCACCTTTTATCCTGCATAATCGTGCATGTTTCCAGCTCTTTTTCATAGTCAAAAACGAATTCAATTTCTTTCTCATCCGCTTTAGGATAAGTGCGGTTCACAGCAGATATGACAGTATCCATAAGCGGAAGTTTTTTCTTATTAATCTGAATCAGTCCAGTTTCCATCTTGGATATTTCAAGAAGCGACTGCAATAATGTCTCCAGTCCATCCAGAGCACTCCGACAACGGATACGAAACTCCTCCTGTTCTGTGGCACTTAAGTCATTCTGCATCAGCACACTAAAACATGTATCCAAAGCTGCAACCGGTGTCTTTAACTGGTGAGAAATATCAGAAACCATTTCTTTCGTGTTCTCCTTTTCTGCCCTTGCTTCTTCCTTTATCAACTGAATATGATGTCCGATTGCTTCAAGCTGGTCATTCAATTTTTCCAGTTCTGCATGATTTTCCGTTTTCAGTAAATCATCAAATTTATTTTCACGGAATCTGATCAGAATTTCTTCCAACTGGTCTAAAATTTTCTGATGACACGCATCTTCTTTTTTCTTCCAATAAAGTAAAAAAGTCAAAAGAAGCACGCATATCACAGTGCTTACAGCACCGGTCACCATAACCTGATGCCGGAATTGCGAATAAAATGCATTCCCTTTATTCCCCCGGTATCCATATTGCTCCAATAATCGCCTTCCCTGTTCGTTAGTTTCAATATCCTTATCCTTAAGCAATTCCGAAACAGCATCCAGCCCGGAAAATTCTTCCTTTGCAGCAATCTCTGTCATAAGATTCATTTTATATTTATAATCTTCATAAAACACATACGTGGTAAAGCAATTTAATATTGCAAACAATAATATGACAGGTAATACCAAGGAGAGCACTACTGTAATCTTCTTGCGATATCTCTTTGTCACTGCCTTACCTCCTGATTCCATATATACCCAAGACCTCTGATATTCTTTATATAGACCGGTGCAGCCGGATTGTCTTCGAT
>USAP01000062.1 GCA_900552775.1 uncultured Eubacteriales bacterium
GGTGATAAATGAAAAAACGGGCAGAATTCACTCAAGTTTTAACCAAACCGTTACTGCTACGGGACGAATCAGCTCAACAAACCCGAATTTGCAGAATATCCCCGTAAGAACCGATTTGGGAAGAGAATTTCGAAAAGTTTTCGTTGCCAGAGACGATAATTATATTTTGGTTGACGCCGATTATTCGCAGATTGAGCTTAGGGTCCTTGCTGCCGTGGCTGATGACAAAAATATGCAGAAAGCATTTAAAAGCGGTGTGGATATACACACCAAAACGGCGTCCGAAGTTTTCGGTGTTGCGGATTTCATGGTTACGGACGAAATGCGCAGACGCGCAAAGGCGGTCAATTTCGGAATTGTATACGGAATAGGTGAGTTTTCTCTGGCTCAGGATATAGGCGTAACAAGAAAAGAAGCAAAAGAGTATATAGAGCGCTATTTAAAAAGCTTTGACGGCGTGTCGCGCTACATGAAGGATATTGTTGTTTTTGCAAAGAAATACGGATATGTTAAAACTCTTCTGGGAAGAAGAAGATATATTCCTGAAATTAATTCTTCAAACCATATGGTTAAAGCTTTCGGAGAGAGGGTGGCGCTTAATGCACCGATTCAGGGTACGGCGGCAGACATTATCAAACTTGCCATGGTAAATGTGTACAGACGTTTAAGCGAGAATAATATGAAGTCCAAACTTATATTGCAGGTGCACGATGAGCTTATTATAGAAGCGCATAAAAGCGAACTCGAAGAGGTTAAAAACATTTTAAGAGAAGAAATGGAAAATGCGTTTCCTCTTTCCGTACCGCTTAAAGTGGATATGGGATACGGCAGGAGTTGGTATGATGCAAAGTAAAGTGATTTGGCTTACGGGCGGCAGCGGAAGCGGAAAGAGCACGGTTTCCGCATATTTACGTTCGCTCGGATTATTTGTGGTTGACTGTGATAAAATTGCACGCGATATTTTGCAACCGGGGAAACCGGCATACTTTGAAACAGTAGAAAAATTCGGATACGGTTTTTTGCAGCCCGACGGTGAGATAGACAGGAGAAAACTCGGTGAAGCTGTTTTTTCGGATACCGAAAAACTTCATGTATTAAATGCGATCACTCACAAATATATTAAAAAAGAACTTATGCAATATGCGGAAAGCGCTGATGGTGCGATAGTATTTGACGCGCCTTTGCCTCCCGACGGGTTTATAAAGTGCGATAAAGTGCTGCTTATAACAGCGCCGCCCGATGTGCGTGTAAAGCGTATTTGTGAGAGAGACGGAATATCCGAAGAGCAGGCAAAAAGCAGAATATCGTCCCAGAATGTTGAAGACTACTATATAAAAATTGCTGACGAAGTATTCATAAATGACGGCGATATCAGCGAAGTTGAAAATAAAGTAAAAAAATGGTGTATAGATGAAAAAATTATTTAAATTTGTTTTGTTCATAGCCCTGATAGCGGCAATTATATCATACATACCGCGCATTATAGAATGGTATTTTCCTTATAATTACAATCTTTTTGTCGAGAAGTATTCAAAAGAGTACGATGTAGACAAAGCGCTTCTTTTTGCGGTTATTAAGGCGGAAAGTAATTTTAATAAAAATGCTGAGTCGTCAAAAGGTGCAAAAGGACTTATGCAGATAATGGATGATACGGCTGAATGGTGCGCAAATAAAGCCGGCATAGATGAATATGATTTGTTTGATCCGGAGGATAATATTAAAATCGGAGCTTTTTACCTTTCGTATCTTCTTGAAAAATGCGGTAATGAAAAAAATGCCGTAGCCGCGTACAATGCCGGTCATGGAAATGTGGATAAATGGCTGTCTGATGAAAATTTTTCAAAAGACGGAGAGAATTTGCACGATATTCCGTTTGCCGAAACCCGAAAATACGTGAACAAAGTAATGTTTTATAAAAAATTTTACAATTGGAGACTCGGAAGACAAACCTTTACAGGGCTGTTTGCAGACGTAATTCCGACTTCTTATTTTGGCAATTAAGGAAGAAAAAATTTTATTTTTAAATCAGACACGGAGGCGGGTTTTGCGTTTAACTTATGTACGTGCTCTGTTAACGGGCATTTTAGCGCATTGCTGCGAAAGATTGGTTTTTAAAAGCTGATTTTTCGCTCTTTTTATTTTGTAATCTGTAATGCAGTCGCACAGCGACATCACCGTTTTGTGTATGAACGGCCTGCGGATACGATTATTCAAGCCGCACATACGCATACAATCCGCAGAGGGCGCAAAGTCTGTGTCTTAAAAAAGAATAAACGGCTGCTCGCAGTAACCCGGATTTCCGGGCGCTGCGAGCGGCCGTTTGCTTTTTATATCTCGCACAGCTTCAGTTTAATCACGTATTTTTTATAAAATACAGATTATTCATTCCGCCTTGTCCGACAAGCTGTTATCAAACACCTAATTTGTTTCTTCTTTCCTGTTCAACAGAAGTGAAGTTTTCTGTTGCAACATGACCCGGAAGAGGAAGAATTTTTTCGTTTATAGCGTCAATAATCCATTCGGGCTGCGGGAAGAAGAAGTTTTCAAGCTCATGGGCGGGTGTTATCCAGTTGCGCGCACCTACAACAACGGGAGGAGCGTCAAGATAATCAAACGCCATTTCGCTTATGTTCTGAGCAATGTCTTTGAGGTGAGAGCCGCGTTCGCAAGCATCACTTGCAAGAACGATTCTGCCTGTCTTTTTAACGCTTTCCAATACCTTTTCATAGTTAAAGGGAACTATTGAGCGAGCGTCTATAACTTCGGCGCTGATGCCGTATTTTTCTTTCAGCACATCGGCAGCTTTAAGTGCTCTGTAAAGAGTTGCACCGATTGTGAGAATTGTTACATCCGAACCTGTGCGTTTGACATCCGGTTCACCGAAGGGGATTTCATAATAACCTTCGGGAACGCCGCCCTCGTGGAACTGCTCGCCGACGTCATATATTCTCTGACTTTCAAAGAATATAACGGGGTCGGTTCCGGAAAGAGCCGAAGCCATAAGACCCTTAGCGTCATAAGGAGTTGCGGGGAACGCAACTTTAAGTCCGGGTATATGAGCGCAAATCGAAGTCCAGTCCTGAGAGTGCTGAGCGCCGTATTTGCTTCCAACGGAAACACGGATAACCACAGGCATTTTGAGTATACCTGCACTCATTGACTGCCATTTTGCAAGCTGGTTGAATATTTCGTCGCCGGCACGGCCTATAAAGTCGCAGTACATGATTTCGGCAAGCACGCGTCCGCCGCTCATTGCATAACCTACGGCGCTGCCGACAATTGCTGCCTCGGAAATCGGAGCATTGAAGAAGCGGTGGTAGGGAAGAGCCTCCGTAAGTCCGCGGTAAACAGCATATGCGCCGCCCCAGTCACGGTTGTCCTCTCCGTATGCAACCAATGTGGGATCTTTATAGAATCTGTCTATAATAGCTTCAAAAAGACCGTCACGCAGCTGGAATACTTTGTTCTTTGAAACAGGTTTGCCTTTGGCGTCAAATCCCCAGCGCGAACGTTTAGCAATCTGCTGAACTCTGGGATTCTCTTCCAGGGGCATTAAAACTTCGGGCTCCCTGTCATCGAATTTTTCTACAGTCTCGTTAGAGAACATGAGTCTTTCGATAGCGGCGGGATCGCGGTTTAAGTCGATGCGCGGTGAAACTTCGTCATCTATTGCAAGACGGCAAACTTTCATCATTCTTTCAATGATATCAGCATCGGCTGCGGCAAAGTCTTCTTCTTTTGCAACGCCTGCGTCGATAAGTTTAGCCTTGTAATTTACAAGTACATCATGCTCCGCCCATGCGTCTTTCTCTTCTTTTGTTCTGTAGCTGTCAGCATCGGACGGTGAGTGACCTGCCATACGATATGTAACCGTATCGAGAAGAACGGGACCCTTGTTTTCTTTGATAATATCAATCTTGCGGCGCATAGCGTCAATAACTGCAAGAGGATTGTATCCGTCGATTCTTTCGGCATGCATCTGTTCGGGGTTAACACCTGCACCGACACGTGCGAGGAAGTGATAAGCCATTGTCTCGCCGAATGTCTGACCGCCCATTCCGTAGAAGTTGTTGAAGAAGTTGAAGATAATCGGCAGACCTGCGTCATAACCCTTTTCCCAAAGAGTTTTATACTGATCCATTGCGGACATATTAAGAGCTTCCCAAACAGGACCGCATCCCATGGAAGCGTCTCCGACATTGGAAATTACTATGCCGCTTTTTTTGTTTACTCTCTTATAGAGTGCAGCACCCATTGCAATTGTTGCCGAGCCGCCTACTATAGCGTTGTTCGGATAAATTCCGAAGGGAGTAAAGAAAGCGTGCATTGAGCCGCCGAAACCTTTGTTAAATCCGGTTTCTCTTGCGAATACTTCTGCAAGCGCTCCGTAGAGAAGGAAGTCCATAGCGAGTTCTTTAACATTTGATTTGTCTTTCTGTTTGCCTTCAACAACGCGAAGTGTTGTGCCGCCCAAGAAGCTTTCCATAATTGAAATAAGTTCATCATCGGAAAGTTTTTCAATTGCGGAAAGACCTTTTGCAAGTATTTCGCCGTGGCTTCTGTGTGAACCGAAAATATTATCATCTTTGTCAAGCAGATATGCCTGGCCTACAGCTGAAGCCTCCTGGCCCATGGAAAGGTGGGCGGGACCGGGATTGTTATATTCAATCTCGTTATAATTTCCTGCTGTTTTGATGTTGTAAAGCATTGTTTCAAATTCACGGATTATGCGCATATCGCGGTAGATACGCATGAAATCCGCATTTGAATAATTGCTGCTTTCCTCTTTAATTGTTTTTTTGTACTGGTTTACGGGAATATCCGTAAATTTGATTTTGCCGGGTTTTCTGACTTCATTAGGGTCAACGAATAATGACTTTGTCACTTTTAATCAATCCTTTCTAATCAAATGCTATTTAAGCTGAAATATTGCTTCTCTTATGATTTCACAAACTGTGGGGTGGGGGAATACAAGTTCTTTTATGTCATCGATTCTCATCTGAGTTTCAACGAGAATTGAAGCTGCAACAATGAATTCCGAAGCATAGTTACCTATTACATGAACACCCAAAAGTCTGTTATATTTCTTGTCTACAACAAGTTTGCAGATTCCGTCTCCGCCGCCTTCGGCAATGTATCTGCCGCTGTAAGCCATGGGAGTTTTAACAACCGCTATATCATATCCCGCATCTTTTGCGGCTTTTTCCGTAAGACCTACCGAGCCTACCTCTGGATTTGTGTATATAACGGAGGGAATAGAATCGTAACGCATAATATCGCGTTTGCCGAGCATATTGTTTATTGCAACTTCGGTTTCTCTGTACGCCGTGTGAGCAAGCATGATTTTGCCGTTTACATCGCCTGTCGCATATACGCCGGGAATATTTGTTTTCATGTATTCGTCTGTTACAATCTTGCCTCTGTCAAGCAAAACGCCGATTGTTTCAAGACCGATGTCACGCGTTCTTGCGCGTCTTCCGATGGAAAGGAGAACTTTTTCGGCGGAAACAGACTCGGTTTTGCCGCCTTTTTCAAATTCAACCGCATCAGGTGTAACGCGTGTGACTTTTGCGCCGAGATTGAATTTTATGCCTTTCTTTTCGTAGTTTTTCTGAAGTATCGAGCTTATGTCGCTGTCTGTGGGACCTGCAATATGATCAAGCATTTCAACAACCGTAACTTCCGTTCCCACGGAATTAAAATACGAAGCCATTTCAAGACCTATTACACCGCCGCCAACAACAACAAGCGTTTTCGGGATTTCGGTAAGATCCAGGATTTCACGGTTTGTGAGGACATGACCGCTCTTCACTCCGTCCGCAACACCGTCAATGGGGGGAACAATTGCTTCGCTTCCCGTTGCAATGAGAAGCTTTGCGCATGTGTATGTTTTTCCGTCGGCATCAACCGTATATCCTTCGGAGCTTTTGCCGGTTATTTTACCGCGTGCCTTAAGTGTATCGCACTTGCATGCTTTAAGCTGCATTTCAATTCCCGAAACAAGAGTTTTTACAACCTTGTTTTTTCTTTCCACAACAGCTTTTTGATCTATTGAAGATTCCGAAACGGTAATGCCGTAATCTTTTGCATGTTTTGTGTAGTCATATGCCTTGGCGCAGTAAAGAAGGGACTTTGAGGGAACGCAGCCTTCGTTTAAGCAAACACCGCCGAAAGCACGTTCTTCTATAACAAGGGTTTTAAGTCCCGCATGTGCGGCACGTTCTCCCGCCAAGTATCCGGCAGGGCCTCCGCCGAGAACTATTAAATCATATTTCATGACAAATTACCTCGCTTTTATTATTTTGAAAGCATCAGGCTGAAGTTTTCAAGCCCGAATGCAACATCACGAAGCATTTTTGCGGCGGGAGCGCCGTCAACCGCTCTGTGATCGAATGTGAGAGAAAGACCCATTTTCTTGTATGTCTTTATTTCTCCGTTTACTTCCTTAATGCCTGTTGTTATGCCGTCAACACCCAAAATTCCCGTCTGAGGCGGATTTATTACAGGTGTAAACGACTCTATGCCCATTGAGCCTAAGTTTGTAACGGTGAATGAACCGCCGGTTAAAAGGTCGGGGCTGATGGTGCCGCTCTGGGCAGCCGATGCAAGTTCTTTGCTTTCTTTTGCAATTTCGTTGAGTGATTTATCGGAAGCTGCAAAAATTGTGGGAACCATAAGACCGCGCGGAGTATCAACGGCAACACCGAGGTTTACTTTGCTGAAATATTTCATTGAAGTACCTGTGAAGTGCGCATTTAAGTCTTTGTGGTTTAAAAGCACTCTTGAAACAACATAAAGGATAATGTCGTTCAATGTGATATTTGCAAGACCGAGTTTTTCGCCTGCCGCTTTAACCTTTGCACGAAATGCCATGATTTCTGTTGCGTCAAACGAAGTGTTCAAGGTAAGCTGTGCCATTTCGGAGAGAGAAGCATGCATGCTCTTTGCAATAACTTTGCGGATGTTAGAAATCGGAACTTCCGTAATTTCAGCTTCCGCAGCAACCGGAGCCGCAGCGGCAACGGGAGCAGCCTTGCCGAGATCTTCTATACGGACTTTTCCGCCGATTCCCGTGCCGGAAACGCCGGCAATGTCGCTTCCCATAACAGCGCCGACACCGCTTTCGGCATATGCGCGAACATCTCTTTCTATAATTCTTCCGTAAGGACCTGTCGGTGCAACGGCGGAAATGTCAATGCCTTTAGCGTCTGCCAATGCACGTGCTCTGGGGGAGGCTTTTGTGTCTCCGCTTGTATTAACCGTTACAGCCGGTTTTTCGGATTCTGCTTCGGGCGTGCTTTCGGCAATTGCCGGAGCATCGTCATCGTCTTCGGACGTAGGCTTGAATTCGGCAGTGCTTTCCCCGTCATTGCCTATAACACATACGTTTGTGAGACAGGGCACATCGTCGCCTTCTTCAAAGAAAACGTCAATAAGAGTGCCTTCAACGCTTGCTTCTTCATCGAAAGCGGCTTTGTCGGTTTCGTAAGAAAACAGCATATCGCCGATATTGACTTTATCGCCTTTCTGTTTGTGCCATTTAGAGATAATACAGCTTTCAACCGATTGTCCCTGCTTTGGCATAATAATTGGTGTTGCCATTAAAAAAATCCTTTCCTGCTCAAATTTTTAATATCATCACGAGCTAATGATGAATTGTTTTTGTATTGGGATTACTCAGTTTCCGCCAAGTGCGAAAGTAAATACTTTTCGGCTTCCGTGTTCCAGAGACCGTTATATCTTTTAACTATTTCTGCAAGATTTTTGAAAAGCTCATTTGTTTTACCGAGTTCTTCAAAATCCGCAATTGCCGTAAGGGGAAGGCTTATATGTGTGTATATAAGCTTTTTGCCGCCTTTGATTTCGGGGAGATGCTGCGTGGCTTCGCCGGCTGCGTCAAGTCCGCCTATGTGAGTGATCATAGCGGCTGGGTTTACAAGACCTTTTTCCATAAGCGACAAAGCTTCTTTCATATCGTCCGTGTTGCCGCCCGATGTTCCTACAATATGAGTTGATGCATAGTGAACATTATAAAAGTTAAATTCTGCTTTAAAATCAGGGTTTGTCGGGCCTGCAAAGAAGTTCAGACAGCCGTCTTTGCCCAAAATATCGTTACCCATTTCAACAACGGGGCGAACGGGCGCATAAACATAAACATCGTCAAAACCTTTTCCGTCTGTCATGGCGCGCATATCTGCCGCAGTCTTGTCGGAAGTGTTGAGATAAATAAGCTCAACTCCGTTTTTGGCAGCATCTTCGGGTGTCAGAATGCTTGCGGCACGGTTAAGTCTTGCATCATCTATGTCCGTAACAACGAGCATTTTCGGCTTGCGAGGACCGTGTATTGCATAGTCTATCGCTCCCATACCCATGGGGCCTGCGCCGGCCAGAATTGCCATGTTTCCGCCTTCAACAATGCCCATCTTGTGAACATAGCAGCCGTTTTCCGTATGATACTGAGCGTGGTAGCCGCCAACGATACAGCTCATCGGCTCAGCAAGAGAACCGTAGAAAAATGCATCGCCCGCATAGTGAAGGAGGCAACCCATTTCCATGAATTCGTGAGGGATTATTACGTATGTAGCCTGACCGCCTATGTATTTATATGAATATCCCGGAGCGGCAAGACTGCCTTTATAGTTTATTGCGGGCTGGATTGAGAAACGCTGTCCCGGTTTCCATTCGTCTGCCCATTTGCTGCCTGTCTTAATTATTTCTCCGCAGAATTCGTGACCGATGATTATCGGATTTTCGCTTACGTCGTTCGGAACGCGCTTGTGGTCTGCGCCCTGTATGGTCGCTTTGTAAGACGACATGCAGATAGAGTCCGAAACAACTTTGGCGAGTATTTCATCGTCGCGGATTTCCGGAAGCTCAAATTCTTCAAGACGCAAATCGTTTTTTCCGTAGAGCCTCAGCGCTTTTGTTTTCATAATAGTTCAACTCCTAAAATATATTATTATTTGTTTTTCACAAAACTTTAACGCCGATCTGTGTAAGATTTTCGGCGGTTTTTTTATCAAATCCGTCATCGGTTACAAAATAGTCTGCATCCGACGGTTCTGCAAAAGTAAAAGGATGGCTTTTACCGAGCTTTGTGCTGTCCATCACTATTATAACGCGGCTTGCCATTTGCACAGCGGCGCGCTTTAATTCGCATTCGTCATAGCTGCCGCATGTAAAACCGCAGTTTTTTGTAAAACCCGATGAGGCTATAATCGCAGTACCTATGTTGAGACCTCTTAAAAACTCAACCGAATGAAGACCCGAAAGCGAAATGTTGTCGGGATTAAGATGACCGCATACAACGCTTATGTCGCAGTTCTTGTTTTTAGTAAGTTCCATTGCGATATTCGGACCGCTTGTAATTGCAAAAAGAGGTTTTTGCCCCATTTCTTTTGCAACCTGCATTACTGTGCTTCCGGCGTCAAAAAAAACGCAGCTGTTGTCTTCAATAAGTCCGGCAACTTTTTTGCCTATCTCCGCTTTAAGCGAAGGATTTACGAATTCGCGTCTGTTATACGCTTCTTCCTTTTTCATTGAAAGGTGCATTATGCTTTTTGCTCCGCCGCGTGTTCTTATGATTTCTCCCGCGTCTTCGAGATATTCGAGATCGCGCCTTAAAGTCATTGTCGAAACCTCCGGGAACAGAGAGGAAAGTTCCGTAAGTGTTACAAAGCCCTTTGAGATTATGTACTTGTTGATTTTTTCACGTCTGTCTTTCAAAACTTACACCCCCAAAGAACATTTTGTAACATAGAATTTGATAATTTTTAACAC
>USAP01000063.1 GCA_900552775.1 uncultured Eubacteriales bacterium
AACGCGCTCACCGAAAAAGTTTATTCTTTACAAAGCAATAAATCTTGGTATTCCATACTTATTTTTTTCCGGTTTATATATAGTGATCAACAGCCTTACAGATTCGGTTAATACTCACTCGTCTTTAAGTGAAATTCTCTGTGTATGGAAAACACCCGTGGCACAATACTGGTATCTTTATGCCCTTTTCTTTTTGCTTTGCATGTGGGCGCTTCTTTCGGAGTCATTAAGCAACGCAGAAATTACGGTATTAACCGTTGTTTTCACTTACACAGCTCCTTTTTTCGGAGTTGATTTCGGAAGCTTCGGCATTGTTTTTTACTCTGCCCTTGCTTTCGGTTTGGGAACCGTTTTTGGTATAAAACCGTTTAAAAAAACAAAACCGTTTTTTGCGGCAGCAGTAATTGTTATTCATATTGCACTCGGATTTTTACTTGTTTGTTTTTCTTTAAACGAAAAACCTTTTATAAAAGAGTTTCTGATGCTTCTCGGAATATATGCAAGCATACTCTTTGTATACGCCGCGGAAAAGATGCGCTTTATGGCTTGTTTTTTCGATTTTATGAGCAAATATTCTTTTCAGATATATTTGCTGCATACAATATTTACTTCTGCCGCGAGAATTCTTCTGCTGAAAGCCGGAATAACAGCTCTTGTCATTCACATAGTTATCGGCTGCCTTTTCGGAATTATTTTTTCATATGCGGCAGCTGCAATTGCAAAACGCTCAAAAGTTCTTAATTTAGTCTTTTTCCCGACCAAAACTTTTTCTCTCATAAAGAATAAAGACAAGGCAATTTAAATTGCCTTGTCTTTATTTATCGCTTCAGAAAAACAGATTATGCTGTTTAATTATTTACCCCACGATACCAGTACATATGCTACATCTCTGGAGTCTATAGCACCGTCGCGGTTTAAATCATATCTTGCATATTCGGGCTGAGTGTCTTTATCTATTTTCATTCCGAAGTAAGAAACAACCGCCGAAAGGTCATAAACATTTATGCTGTTGTCCTTTACAATATCGCCTGCAAGGAATGTTACTTTTCTTGCGGAAGCGTCATTGCTTTCTTCAACCTTTGTTTCGTTGTCCTTTACGTTATTCCAGAAGTTTAATACTTTATCACCTGTCATTGTAACGGTGTAACGCGCCGTTCTGTAGCCTGCGCCGGACACTGTTACCGTGTAAGCGGTATTTACTGTAAGCTCTTTTGAAACGCTGTACGAAGTTTTTGTGGAATCGTCTGTAAAGTTATCCTCGCCCAGTGCAATAACCTCGTCCTGAGCAAGATCTACGCCCGAAATTGTAACTTTCATATTCTGATATGCCGCAGCATTTTTTTCAACTCTGTTGTTAAAGTCAATATTTACGGTCAAAGTCTTTTTTTCAAGTTCGATTGTATCGGTGATTGTTCCCTTTTCGGGAGCGGAATCCATATTTACGGTAAGAGTTCCGTCTGCCGCGCTGTAGCTTGTAACAATGTTGTCAGCATCGTTAGCAGTTTCAACCACATTAATTGCACCTGCCGCAACATATGATGTGTCAATGCTGAAATCAAGCGCACCGTAACCTTCGAATACTATTTTACCGATTGTGATTGCATCACCCGTTGCACCGTTAGCATTTGTGCCGTCCATATTGAAACGGTATTCGCGGCTCTGCACGTTTGTGCTTTCAAGCGAAGCCGTCATATTTGCAGCGGGAGTAATCTCATAATCAACCGTGCCGCAAGCGTTTTTAAATGCGAGTCTTGCAACCATAAAGCGGTTTATCTTCTTGCCGTCAAGAGCTTTCAAAACAATGTTATATTCATTGTCTGTGCCTTCGACCTTTGAGAATACAACTCCGACTTTTTTTGAAATTTCAGCTTCTGTGAGGCTGTCTGCCGAATAAGCCACAGCATATGTCGAGAATGAAGGAGCAACAAATTTCACCGTATTTCCTTCTACCGTAACAGGAGTAATTTTTTCAACCGTACCGTCATCAAGCACATGGAAAACACGTACATCGGAATTTTCTTTCGGTGCGTTTGCAAGAGCAATCGTTACATCCTGCTTCTTTATCTCTTTTGAAATATCGGTTGTTTTTCCGTTGCTGTCGGTTTTAATAACGGATATATCAAATATCTGCTTATCTGTTGCATCTGCAAAATCTACAGCGATTTTCTCACTTGCCCTTGCAGCGTCCTCCGCCGGAGCTGTGGATACTACAACCTGATACTTTGCGGCTTTGTTAAGGTCAACAGAATTTTGTTTTTTAAGAGTATTCTTGTCAAGCGTAACCGTAACTCCGGGCGCCTTATCGGTGTTTGAGATCTTGGCTTCCGCTTTTACAACATAATATCTGCCGTCAACAAGCTTTGTCGCATAACCGTCTGCTGTGTAACCTACAGTGTCAAAGCTGTAGTCACCGCCGGTTAAAACAACATCAGTAGTTTTGCCATCGATATACTTTTTGGCATCTTCAAAGTTTTCAAGTCCTATGAGTCCGTTATACGAACCGCTGTCTATTGTTATTCTGCCTCTTGGCGAAACCTCATTTCCGTTTACCGTATTATCCGTAATTGCTATTGCAAATCCGGTTGTTGTGGAACCGTTGTTGTTCTGCACATACTTGGGGGCTGTTTTCGCAGTAACCTCACAGTTTGACAATTTAAAGTCGGAATATTTTCCTTCAATACCCGTATTGCCGGATATCTTGGAATTTTCAATTGTAATCTGATGTTTTCCGAGTTTGTCCGCCGATTCTTTGTTGTTTGAAATATATAAGCCCACACATTCCGGATCCGCTTTAAATTCACCGTAATCACCTACTGTAATTTCGGAATCCTTCATGTCCATTTCAAAGCTTCCGGCACTTCCGTTGCGGTAAACGCCGTATACGGTTGAATACACCTTGGTATTTTCCACATTATAAACTTCCGGTTCATCGGTTTTCGCAAAGGAACATAAAGCATAGCCGTCAGGGCAGTTTGCAATAACTGTACTGTTCTTTATGTCAAGACCCGCCGTTGTTCCGACAACGGCATAAATTCCTTTTGTTGGTGTATCAAGTGTCAATGTTGCGCCGTCAACCGTAAGCTTGCTTCCGCCGGAGCTGATTGTTCTTGCAGCGGTTGAAATAATGGCGCCTTTTTCTTCGCCGGAGTCAACTATTGTACCGCCGTTTAAGAAAACAAAAGCATAAACGTCGGGATAAACGCCGGCATAAACGGACTTTAATGTGTATCCGCAAAGATCAAGCGTAACGTTGCTTGCAAATTTTACAATATTTTTTGTTTCATTGTTTTTCACAAGAGAAACGCGGTCTCCCTCTTTTGCGGCAGCTGCCGCATTCACAATATCCTCATAGTATATATGACCGATTTTAACTGCAGGCGGTATAGCAGCGCTGAGTCCCGCGTCTGTCACCTGCTTTACCGAAACTTCACCTTCGCTGTCCGCGTCAAGGCACATAAGTCTCGTTTTGCTTACGCTTCCGTCATCATATGTGCGAATCTCGGTTGACGAATCCTTATCAACATAGATTTTCGGAGCAAGTGTATTTGCTGTAGTGTATTTATTTATAGCAATTGAAGATATTTTTGTATTAACAAGTATCAGCGGATTTGCAGAAGCAACGTTTGACCATACCGCCGCACCGAATTCATTATTAACTCCTTCATCATTGCTGTTTGAAATGTTGCAGTTTTTTAATGTTGCTCCGTGTGTGCCATAAAAGTTTACAGCATACAGGAAATTGCCGCTTATATTAACGTTTTCAAGAGTGGACGATGTTCCTCCGCAAAGGAATATGCCGAATATTGCTTCGCCGTTAATCGTTAAATTCCTGATTGATATGCCGGTGCAATAAAGATTTTCATCGGCATTTCCGAAATAAAGCGAAGAGCCGCCGCCCGAAGACGTGTGCAGCTGTGCATTAATCGTCTTGCCGTTGCCGTCAAGCGTTATGCCTTTAAGAGCTGCCGGGTTTTTAATATCAATCTGCTCATCCACCGTAATATCTTTCATGAGCTTTACGGTATCTCCTGTCTGAGCAGCAGCAAATGCCGTCTTAAGTTCTGCAGCCGTGGATACTTCACGTACCGTACCGTCATCGGCAAAAGCAGGCATTATCATGGTGCTCATTACCATTGCGGCGGAAACAAGTCCTGCCAGAAGTTTTTTAAGCTTCATAGTTTTTCTTCTCCTTTTTTCCTTATTTTTTTATGAAAACAAGCCTTTTGCGGATTTTTCCGCAAAAAGCCCGTTTTGCAACCAATTAAATTATTTGCCCCAGGAAACAAGCACGTATGCCACGTCTTTGGAGTCTATAACGCCGTCACGGTTTAAATCGTACTTGGCATATTCGGGCTGAGTGTCTTTTTCAACCTTTGTCCCGAAGTAAGAAACAACTGCCGAAAGGTCGTAAATATTTATACTGTTGTCTTTTACTATATCGCCGGCAAGGAATGTAACTTTTCTTGCAGAATTTGCATTTCCTTCTTCCACAACAGCATCTGCATCTTTGGCATTGTTCCAGAAGTTTAATACCTTATCATTTGTCATTGTAACGGTGTAACGCGCCGTTCTGTAACCTGCACCGGAAACCGTTACTGTATAGGCCGTATTTTGCATGAGTTTACCCTGAAGTTTCAAAGTATACTTATTATTTTCAAAGCTTATTGCAGAAGACGCATTGCTTCCAAGCTTATATGTTTCATCAAAATCCGCACCCTTTATATTTATGCTCATATTCTGATAAGCCGTTTCATTGTTGACAATATTGTTCGGAAAATCAGCATTTACCGTAAGATCCGCAAATGTGGGTTCAATACTGTAATTCGTTGTAGCGGAAGGCAGTGTGTTAATCTCAATTGCCAAACTGTCAGCTCCTTTTTGGAACATCTTTATATCATCAACGGATAACGAGCCGCTGCCGGCACCTGTCAATGTCAAAACACCGAGATTTATTCCGCTTTTGCCATTAGACGACCATATAATAGGAGCTGTAAGAGCCTTGTCTGCCGTACGATTTACACGGTATTTGCCCATATTGTCGGAATATACAAGTTCAAGTCCGGAAGCAGGTGTAAATTCAGCTGCGGAAGCTCCCGTCATCGAAAACGAAAACTCGCCCGATTCAAACTGTTTGATTGTTTTGTATTTATCAGCCGTCAAGCATAAATTAAACCTCGCCGTATTGGGTTCCTGAGAAGATATAGGCTCAAACCCAAGCACCGCGCTTCCTGCCGGTACATTCTGATTTAATATTGCGGCAAATTCAGAAAACTTTGTAATTGAAGCCATCACGTGTGTATCGTCAATAATTACAAACGGGATTTCGGAGATTACACCTTCATGGCTGCGTATAAGTTTTTCAACATTTGAAGCGTCTTCAACATTAATTTCAACAAGTACCGGAACGTCAACTTCTTTGATTTTATTGCCGCTTGCATCTTTTAATGTAACGTCAAAGTATATAGCATTAACGCTTTCCGGTTGCTGAAGTGCCTCTGAAAACTCAAGCTTTGTTACAGCAAGCGTATTAACTCCTGTCGCAACCGATGTTGCCGTTATCACGGGAGCTTCATCGTTATCTTTTTCTACTATCTTATCAGCAGAGTTTGAAACAATTTTGCTAAGCTGCAAAGCATTTACCTGCTCCTTGTTTTCGGAAGGCATTTCTTTAACAACGGATAAAATGTCGTTTTTTGTCTCTTCGTCAATTTTTGAAATATCAAGCGAATTGATAACATCAATTTTTTCATCGTGCGTGATATTATCATTGTTTAAATCTGATTTGTAATCTCGTATTGTCGAATTGTTTCCGTCAACAATTGCCACCAGACCGTCTTTAATGTTCGACAAATCCGCATCGTTCGGTGCAAAATCTTTACATTCCACAATATCGCCTGCATTTGCAGCCGCAAAGGCATCTGCAGAGTCCGAATATTTTACATCTCCTATTTTCGCTTCGTACTCATTATGTAAAAGACCGTCCACAACATAGAATCCTCTTTTGTTTTCAAGTTCAAAGCGTTCATATCCGAAAGTGAAATCTGTATAGTAATCAGCCCACGCGTTGTATAATTCATTGCCGACTTTATAGAAAAGTCCTTTTACTTTTAACGTTTCATTATTTTTTACTGTTGTATCATTCAGCGAAACATATGAATATGAATACCAAGTATTCTTGCCCCATGTCACGTCAGCCATTGAATTGTCTTTAAAATCAACCTTGTTCTGAGACAGTCCGATAAATGTAGCCACGTCATAAACACCGCAGACCTTTGTGCTTTCAACGGTGCAGTCTTTAATAGTTGTTACACCGCCCGGATCTGCCGCCATACCCAAAACTGCGGCAACTTTTCCGAATCCGTCTATATGAGAGTTTTTAACAATGATATTATCAAACGTAACGTTTCCGTATGCATAAGCCGCAACCGCACCAACCACGTTGGTATAGAAATCACAGTAACCCCATGCACTTACTCTTGCATTATCGAGTGTAAGATTCTTCACAACAGCCGGTCCGTTTAAGTTTCCGAAAAGTCCGTTGCCGTACGCCGCTGATCTTTGTATTGTAAGATTGCTTATGGTATGCCCGTCTCCGTCAAATGTGCCGGCAAACATTTTTGTTACGCCGATCGGCGTAAAATTTTTAATCTCCGCCATATTGATATCATTTGTGAGAATTACGGTTTTACCCGCAAAATTGTTTGTCTTTGAACTGTTTGATAATTCAACAAGTTCTTGTGCCGTGCCGATTGTAATTACATTTTCACCATCAGCAAACACAGGAAGACTTACGGTGCAAAGCACCATTGCCGCAGACAAAATGCCTGCAAGAAGCTTTTTAAGCTTCATAAAAAACCCCTCTTTCTTTTGTTAACATCTCAGGACGTCACTTGGTCGAACGCCCGTTCTATACCACATAAAATTTTACCACCGCTCCGAATAAAAGTCAATAAAATGCATCTGTTTTTTTCCTTTTTGTATATTTTACTGCATTATATCGGTTTAGCACCCAAATTATTGTCCATCTTTATCTGCACATGAACTCTAAATAAAAACCTCTAAAAAACCGCGGCTCACGTTAAATTTTGTAAGCCGCGGTTTTTGATTGATATTAAGGCAAAAACCCAATCTCTTTTATAAGACAAATTTTTTCATTTCTTCTTCAAGAATCTTAAAAACTTTTGCCACCAGGTATCCGTCTGCCACTGCATGATTCAATCTCACCGTAACCGGCATCACAAATCTGCCGTTTTCCTCTCTGTATCTGCCCCAGTTTATAATGGGCGCAAAATAAAGATATCCGTCCGGAAGTTCAACATTTAAAGAATCATAGCTCAGCCACGATATATACGACGCATCAAACCAATTTGGGTGGTTTGCCGCGTCAAGACCGTATTCACGTGTGTGCTTAGCTTTTTCTATATCTGCCGCGCATTTTTCGTAAAAAATATTGTAATCCTCAAAATATTCCGTGTATACGGGTGTACATGTTTCCGTATCATCATGAAAGATGTATTGCGTGGGATTGATTTTATCATAGCATATAAGAGTATCCATCTGCCACAAATATCCCATTTTGTAATCGTCTCTCGAGTTCAGTGCCTTTGCCAAAACATACAGAAAATTGATATAAAACTTTGTATTTGTCTCTTTTGAGTGATTTTTAAGCTCAGTCACATCCACTCTCGCGGTCATTGACGTTGAGCATTTGCAGTCCTCCGAGAAATGACGAAACACGCCTTTTCGGTAATACTTTTCTTTATCTATAACTCTGTAATTCATTTTAAATTCCTCTTCTTTTTTGATTCGGGCAGTTCATCGTAAATAGCGCAAAAAAGCTTTGTCATAAGATTACTGTCATCTACGTTTTCAACCAAAATCATGTCCTTTGCCGCAGATTTCATTCCTCCGCCGCCGGCAGTTGTAATAATTACCGCCTGTTTATTAATTATATCAAAATTCGGGCGGTGAACAAGCCATCTGTAGCCGTAATGATCTAAAAATGATTTAATCTGTCCCGGCGCGTGAAAACACCATACAGGGCAGCAAAATATTATAACTTCGGAATCGGAAAAAGCTGCATTTATCGGTTTCAGATATTCATATCCGCCGCACTTTTCTTCTTTTCCGTTAAGGCACGCATAACAGCCGCGGCATACATGCGGCATGTCATCCGGCAAAGTAAATTCGCACACTTTTTCAACATTGTCAAGCTTTGCGCGTACTGCTGTTTTTTCTTTTTGTTGCACTTATTACAGTTACATTCATTTTATCACCAAATCTTAACTCTTTCTTCGGGAGCAACCCACATTCCGTCTTTTTCCGTTATTCCGAAAGCCTTATAAAACTCATCACAGTTAACAACAACGCGGTTTACACGCAATTTATCTTCCGAGTGCACATCAACGTTTGCCGCATACCGGGCATATTCACGTGTTTTTGTACTTGCCCACGCTTTTGCCATTGAGGAATACAGCTTGCGAAAATCGGGGCTTTCAAGTTTTGTCGCAACCTCCGTCACGCACTGCACAGCCCCCTGATCCGAAACATTTTCGCTTAAAGTCAGTGTGCCGTTCATAAGTACCCCCGGGATTCCTTCCTGCCCGTCGTAAAAAGCAACCATCTTTTCGCATCTTTTTTTAAACTCGGCATAATCTTCCGCCGTCCACCAATCCGCCGCATTTCCGTTTTCGTCAAACTTTGCGCCGTTATTGTCAAAGGCATGCGTTATCTCATGAGCAATGATATATCCTATAGTGCCCAGATTTTCTTCATAGGAAGCATCGGCGTCATACATGGGACTTTGCAAAATCGCAGCCGGAAATGTAATGTCGTTTGAAGTTGCACTGTAGCATGCGTTTACCGTATAAGGATACATAAGCCACTTTGTTTTGTCCACAGGCTTTCCCTGGCGGTTCAGACTATCCTGTGCCGCTGCCTTTGATATTTCCAAAATATTATTGAAATAGCTGCCGCCTTCTTCAGCCGATTTTATTTCGGTTTTGTCAAGATAAGAATCAAAACTGTCCGGATACCCGATTTTGATATTCATTTTATCAAGCTTTTTAATTGCCTTTTCCTTTGTTTCCTCACTCATCCAGTCAAGGTTCTTTATGCGGTCTTTGTAAACGTCTATTATATCGCGAACCATTTTTAAAACATTTTGTTTTGCGTCTTCCGTAAAATACTTTTCGGCATATATCTCGCCTATATAATCGGGCATTGTATTTGAAAGAATAAACGCTGCACGCTCCTCATCGGAATAAGTACCCAAAATGCCCAGATATTCAGCGTTAAAAGTATCGGCAGCATCTGTAAAATCCGCCGAAACCGCGCCGCCGTAGCCTAAAAGCAAAGAAATTTTTGCCACGGTTTTTATGGTTTCCGTATTTTCATCCGTAAATAACGATGAGAATATTTTTACTGTTTCAGGATTTGTTATAAGAATTTTGCTTTCTTCTTTAACTCCTGAATCCTTAAGCACTTCATAAATATCCATTGCGGGAACCATATCGGCAATTTCCGAAAGCGAAAACGTATTATAAATTTTATCAACGTCTGCGTTTTCCTGAGGGCTCAGCGCCTTTTCCGAAATTTCTTTTTCAACAGAAAAAAACTT
>USAP01000064.1 GCA_900552775.1 uncultured Eubacteriales bacterium
AGGCTTGACCGCCGAAATCTTCGCGGGGTTTCCGTCCCGTGCGGGTTGGGATACGGCAGAATATGCCGTGTACTGTCACAAAAAAGTGGAGCGCTATCATAACCGATATATGTGGCATTAAAACGGTTGTGGCATGCTTGCTTCAATCGTTTTTTGTTGTTCAAGCAAAATAAAAATGAAAAGGAGTTCTATTTATGCATCAACTAAAGAAGAAAAAAATTCTTGCGGCAATTCTGATTTCAATGATGACCATCTGCATGATTACGTCATTTACGGCATTTGCGGATGAAGTTGATTTGACAGATAATGATGCGGCAGTTGAGTTTATGGCTGACAGCCCGGCTTATACGCCCGATTCAATGTCGGAAGAAGAAATTGAAAACTACCAAACGGCGGCTTCAACATTTATTGATAACTATTCCTCAAATGTAAAAGAGGAAAATTTCACGGAGAATTTAGATAAGGCACTTGATGCCAAACGCGATGAAGTGCATCCATATGCCACATGGCTTGCGCTGTTGCCTCCGATTATTGCAATAGCTCTTGCGCTTATTACAAAAGAAGTGTATTCCTCGCTTTTTATAGGTATTTTAGTAGGTTCTCTGCTTTATTCCAATTTTAATTTTATGGGCACTGTTGATCACCTTTTTTCGGGCGGTTTCATTGCATCGGTTGCGGATTCATATAATATAGGTATTCTGTTTTTCCTGGTTGTTCTCGGCACCATTGTTGCTTTAATGAATAAATCGGGCGGTTCCGCAGCATTCGGAAGATGGGCTTCAAAGCATATTAAATCAAGAGTCGGCGCTCAGCTTGCTACAATAGCTCTCGGTGTGCTCATATTTGTAGACGATTACTTCAATTGTCTTACAGTAGGCTCTGTAATGCGCCCCGTTACCGATAAGTTTAACGTTTCGCGCTCAAAGCTTTCCTATCTTATAGACGCTACCGCAGCACCTGTTTGTATTATTGCCCCGATTTCTTCATGGGCGGCGGCAGTTGCCGGTTTTGTATCCGAGGAGCAGATAGGCGGACTTGAGCTTTTCATAAGAGCAATTCCATATAATTTTTATGCACTTCTGACAATTGTTATGATGATTGCAATTGCTTTGATGAAGTTTGATTACGGTCCGATGAAAAAACATGAAGACAATGCGAAAGACGGCGACATTTTCTCGGAAGAAGGAAGAAAACGCGTTGAAGAAGTTCAGGAACGCACCGAAAACACAAAGGGAAGCGTATGGGATCTGGTGGCTCCTGTTGCGGTACTCATCATAACATGCATGTTTGGTCTTTTGTATTCCGGCGGTTTCTTTACAGCAGGTGATACATATCATGACTTTGTAAATGCATTTTCCGGCGCCGATGCGTCTGTAGGACTTGTAATCGGTTCGTTTGCGGGACTCATTTTCGCGGTAATTTACTTTATGTTAAGACGTGTTATGAATTTTAAGGACTGTATGGATTCGATTCCGGAAGGCTTTAAGGCAATGGTTCCGGCAATACTTATTCTTGTTTGTGCGTGGACGCTTAAGACGATGACAGACAGTCTCGGTGCTAAAATATTTATTGCTGAATTTGTAAGAAATGATGCAAGCGCGTTTATTCCGCTTCTTCCCGCAATTGTATTCCTTATCGGCGTTGGACTTTCGTTTGCAACCGGAACATCGTGGGGAACATTCGGAATACTTATCCCGATTGTTTTGGCTGTATTCGGCGGTTCGATCGATAAAGAAATCAGCATCATTGCAATTTCTGCCTGCATGGCAGGTGCTGTCTGCGGTGACCATTGCTCACCTATTTCGGACACAACAATTATGGCTTCCGCAGGTGCGCAGTGCAATCACTTGAATCACGTTTCGACGCAGCTGCCATATGCACTTACCGTTGCTGCGGTATCGTTTGTGATTTACATTGTTGCGGGATTTGTACAAAACTGGCTGATTGTTCTTCCTATCGGTATTGTTGTAATGCTTTTGACACTTTTTGTTATAAAAGCTGCAACAAGCAAAAAAAGAGCATAATTTAACTCAAATAAATTAAGCGGTGCATATGAATTTGCGCCGCTTTTTTTGTTGAATTAAAAAAAACACTTGACAAATAATATAAAAAGGGTTATAATATTCAAGGTGTAAAGCAAAAATGTTTTACAGTGGCTGTGAGGTGCTCTTTTTGAAACAGGACGGAAATATAAGTTTACTGCTTGATTTTTATGGTGAACTTCTTACGGAGAAGCAAAAAAACGCACTGGAAATGTATTATAACATGGATCTTTCTCTGGCTGAAATTGCGGAAAATATCGGTGTCACACGTCAATGTGTCCGCGATTTTATAAAAAAAGGAGAAGCGCATTTGATTGCCTTTGAAGGAAAGGCAGGACTTTGCAGAAAATTCGAAGCGGTTATTGCCGAAACGGAAAAGATTATGTCAGCAGTTGATTTTCTTCCGCGAAAATCCGAAAAAGAACTTTGCGAGGCAGAGGATATAATCCGAAAAAGCGTGACGGCTATAAATGATATTATGGAGTTTTAATTATGGCGTTTGAAGGTTTAAGCGAAAAGCTGCAGGCAACTTTTAAGAAGATACGCGGCAAAGGAAAAGTTTCCGAAAAAGATATTAAAGATGCTATGCGCGAAGTGCGTATGGCGCTTTTGGAAGCTGATGTTAACTTTAAAGTTGCTAAAGAACTTATAAACAAAATATCCGAAAAAGCGCTCGGCGCAGAAGTACTTGAAAGCCTTACACCGGCTCAGCAAATCATAAAGATAGTGAGAGATGAGCTGACTGAGCTTATGGGCGGAGGCGAAGCAAAACTGCCTGTGGCTCCGAAACCGCCGACAGTTATACTTATGGCAGGTTTAAACGGTGCCGGAAAAACCACCACAAGCGGAAAGCTTGCCGGACTTTTAAAGAAACAGGGAAAAAGACCTCTGCTTGTAGCGTGCGATGTGTACAGACCCGCAGCTGTTAAACAGCTGGAGGTAGTGGGCGAGAGCGTAGGTGTTCCGGTATATAAAATTGACGGAGAGACAAATCCTGTTGTAATTGCTAAAAAGAGTATTGAAGACTGTGATACTTCACTTTACGACACGCTTATAATTGATACTGCCGGCAGACTTCAGATAGATGAAGAACTTATGGAAGAACTGGCAAATATAAAAGAAGTTACAACACCCGATGCCGTACTCCTTGTTGTGGATGCAATGACAGGGCAGGATTCGGTAAACATAGCAAAAGGCTTTAACGAAGCTGTAGGAATTGACGGCGTAATCTTAAGTAAGCTTGACGGTGACACGCGCGGCGGCGCCGCAATATCTGTCAAGGCTGTGTGCGGAAAACCTATTATGTTTTCCTGTATAGGAGAAAAACTTACGGATATTGAGCCTTTTTATCCTGACAGAATGGCTTCAAGAATTTTGGGCATGGGTGATGTTTTAACGCTTATCGACAAAGCGCAGGAGGCTTTTGACGAGAAACAGGCTATTGAGCTTGAAAAGAAGATACGTCAGCAGAGGTTTGACCTAAATGACTTTTTGGGTCAGATGGAGCAGATGAAAAATCTCGGTTCGCTGAGTTCAATTGCAGGTATGATCCCGGGACTCAATCAAAAAGCTCTTGCAAATGCAAATATCGACGATAAACAAATGGACAGGGTTGCGGCAATAATAAAGTCAATGACACCGGGGGAAAGGGAAAACCCGTCAATTATAAATTCAAGCAGAAAACAAAGAATTGCCGCCGGCTGCGGAATGCAGGTTCAGGACGTAAACAGACTTTTGAGGCAGTTTGAAGATATGCAGAAAATGATGAAACAGTTTACGGGCAAGGGTGCAAAGAAAAAACTTGCAAGATTTGGCTTGAAATAAAATTTAAGGTAATAATTTCTTTCTGAATTTATTATACAGACTATGTTTTTGGAGGTGACAATAATGGCAGTTAAAATCAGACTCAGAAGAATGGGCGCTAAAAAAAGTCCCTTTTACAGAGTAGTTGTTGCTGATTCGCGTTATCCGCGTGACGGCAGATTTATCGAGGAAATCGGAACATATAATCCTATGACAAATCCCGCTTCGATAAGCATCGACGCCGAGAAAGCTAAAAAGTGGATGGCTACAGGTGCACAGCCTACAGACAGCGTAAAATCGCTTCTTAAGAGAAGTGGTATTACAGAGTAATTTGGAGGAAGCTGAACAATGAAGGAATTACTTATTTTTATTGCAAAATCCCTTGTTGAACATCCCGAAGCTGTTGAAGTTACAGAAACAGAACGTGAAGATTCCGTACTTTTGGAATTGCATGTTCATGAAGATGATATGGGTAAGGTAATCGGAAAACAAGGCAAAATTGCAAAAGCTATCCGCTCTGTAATGAAGGCTGCAGCAGGCAAAAGAAACACAAAAGTTATAGTTGACATTATATGATGTCGGAGAAATTGAGCAAGGGGCTGTACCAAAAGGACAGTCCCTGTTTGTTCAAAAAGGGAGGAAGAGTACAGATGCTTCATTGTGGAAAAATTGTAAACACGCACGGAATCGGCGGTGAAATTAAAATGCTTTATTATGCCGATTCTCCTGATTTTTTTTCAAATGTAAAAAAGCTTTATTTGAAAAACGGCGAAGAACTTAAAGTTAAAAGCGTTAAACCTCATAAAGGGGCGCTTATTTTGCGCACTGACGGAATAGATTCTATTGAAAAAGCCGAAAAACTTAAGAATATGGATGTATACATCAAAAGAGAAGATGCTCCACCGCTTCCCGTGGGAAGGTATTATATTAAGGATATTATCGGGCTTTATGTTTACCTTGATAACGGAAGCTTATTAGGAAAAGTTTCGGATGTGTTTGCAACAGGCAGTAACGATGTTTATGATGTGTTAAACGAAAACGGTAAACACTTCTATATTCCCGTAATTGATGAAGTCGTTAAAAATATAGATATCAAAGGCGGACGAATAGATATAACGCCTATAGAAGGGCTGATTGACGATGCGGATTGATGTACTTACATTATTTCCGGAGATGTTTGAACATACTTTAGGAGACAGTGTGATAGGCCGTGCACGTGAAAAAGGACTTCTGGATTTAACGTTTACCGATATAAGAAAGTATACGGAAAACAAACATGGCAAGGTTGATGATTATCCGTACGGTGCCGGCGGAGGCATGGTTATGGCGGCACAGCCGATTTTTGATGCATACAGAAGCGTTGTAATAAATGCGGAGAGAAAGCCGCATGTTATATATATGTCACCGCAGGGAAAGGTTTTTAATCAGCAAAAAGCTCGTGAACTTGCAAAAAAAGAGCATCTTGTAATTTTATGCGGCCACTATGAAGGTGTAGACGAAAGAATTCTTGAGGAGCTGGTGGATGAGGAAATTTCAATAGGCGACTATGTTTTGACGGGCGGTGAAATTCCTGCCATGGCAGTGATAGATGCCACTGCAAGAATGGTTCCGGGCGTAGTGCAGAACGGAAATACCGTGGCAGAATCTCACACGGACGGATTGCTCGAATATCCGCAATATACGAGACCGCCTGTGTTTCACGGGAAAGAGGTACCGCCGATTTTGCTTTCGGGGCATGCTGCAAAAATCAGTCAGTGGCGCAGATATATGTCACTTGTGCGCACTAAAGAGAAAAGACCCGATATGTTTGATTCGGTCACGCTTAGCCGTGAAGATATAAAACTGCTTGAAAGCGGTGAGCCTGGATGTCCGCCGCAAAAGCAGAAAAAGATTTTGAAAGGAGAAAATAAAGATGAGTGAATCATGTAATCACGATTGCGGCAACTGCTCGCAAAGCTGTGGATCCGGAGATACTAAAAGCTTTATTGAACAGCCGCACGAAAAATCACATATAAAAAAGGTTGTAGGAGTTGTAAGCGGCAAGGGCGGCGTCGGAAAATCGCTTGTAACAGCGCTTCTTGCTTCTGCCGCAAAAAAACAGGGCAAAAAATCTGCAGTGCTTGACGCTGATATTACGGGACCTTCGATTCCGAAAATGTTTGGCGTTCATAAAAGAGCGGAAGGCTGTGATGAAGGTATTTATCCCGTAGAAACAGAAGAGGGTATAAAGCTTATGTCGCTCAATTTGCTTCTGCCTGATGAGACTTCGCCCGTAGTATGGAGAGGACCTGTTATTGCCGGAACCGTAAAACAATTTTGGACAGAGGTTATGTGGGGAGACGTTGATGTGATGCTTATAGATATGCCTCCTGGAACGGGTGATGTTCCGCTGACTGTATTTCAGTCCGTTCCTGTGGACGGTATTGTAATAGTGACGTCTCCTCAGGAGCTTGTTTCAATGATTGTTGAAAAGGCTGTCAACATGGCAAATATGATGAATATACCTATACTCGGTATTGTTGAAAACATGAGTTATGTTGTGTGCCCCGATTGCGGAAAAGAAATTCGTGTATTCGGAGAAAGCCGCGTTGAAGAAGTAGCAAAACGCTGCGGAATAGACTTGATTGCAAAAATACCGATGCAGCCTGAGATAGCCGCATTGTGTGATGCCGGCAAGGCATATGAAATTGACGGAAAATGGCTTGATAATATAACAAATAAAATTTTTTAAGGGAAAAACGGTCGGCGAAATATTGCCGGCCGTTTTTTTGCTAAAAGGTATTGACAAATACCCCGAGAGGGTATATAATATAAATACCCTGCGGGGGTATAACAGGAAGGAGGCAATTATGGAAAAACAGTGCTGCTGTGAAAGACATACCGTAAGAGGTGAAGAACAGAAAAAAAGTTTGCTTAACAGGCTTAAGAGAATAGAAGGACAAATCCGCGGATTGCAGTCGATGGTGGAACGGGACGCATATTGCAATGACATATTAATTCAGTCCGCCGCTGTAGGGGCTGCCGTGAATGCGTTTAACCGCGAAATACTTGCAAATCACATAAGAAGCTGTGTTGTGAAAGATATCAGAGACGGCAAGGATGAAATAATAGATGAGCTCACTGCCACAATACAAAAACTTATGAAGTAAAAATTTAAAAATCGGGAAAAATAAAACATTGGGAAGAGAGGTGTTTTGAATGGAACATTACAGTATTAAAGGAATGAGCTGCGCGGCGTGCTCGGCGAGAGTTGAAAAAGCTGTGTCGGGCGTTGCGGGAGTTACGGAATGCTCCGTAAATTTGCTGACAAATTCTATGACGGTGGAGGGAACTGCCGATTCAAAAGCAATAGAAAAAGCCGTTCGCAATGCCGGTTACGGAATAAAGAAAAAGGGTGCGGAAAAATCCGAAAGCGATGAATCGGACTCGGACGGCGAGATAAAGCAGCTGAAAAAGCGGCTTATCTGGTCAGTTGTTTTTTTAGTGATTCTGATGTATTTTTCGATGGGTCACATGATGTGGGGATTTCCTCTGCCGTCGTGGTTTGACGGAAACCACATAGCAATGGGACTTGTGCAGCTTATTTTGGCGGGAATTATAATGGTAATAAACCAAAAGTTCTTTATAAGCGGATTTAAAGCGCTTGCAAACCATGCGCCGAATATGGACACACTTGTGGCTTTAGGCTCGGCGGCTTCCTATATCTGGAGTGTTTACGCTCTTTTTGCCATGAGCGGCGCACAGGTTTCGGGAGATATGCAGGCGGTTATGAAATATATGGACGAATTTTATTTTGAGTCCGCCGGTATGATTTTGACGCTGATAACGGTTGGAAAGATGCTTGAGGCGCGCTCAAAAGGAAAAACAACCGATGCACTGCGTGCGCTTATGAATCTGGCGCCTCAAAGTGCTGTGCTTTTAAGAGACGGAAAAGAAATTAAAGTTCCGATAGAAGAAGTAAAAAAGGATGATATTTTTGTTGTAAGACCCGGAGAAAGCATTCCGGTTGACGGAGTTATAACTGAGGGCAGCACGGCGGTCAATGAGTCGGCGCTTACGGGAGAAAGTATTCCGGTTGATAAAGAACCCGGGGACACTGTTTCGGGAGCTACCATAAACCAGTCGGGTTTTATAAAATGCCGCGCCACACGCGTCGGTGAAGATACCACACTTTCGAAAATCATCGCAATGGTGAGCGATGCTGCCGCAGGAAAGGCACCTATAGCGAAAACAGCCGATAAAGTTTCGGGCATTTTTGTTCCGACAGTTATTGCGATTGCTGCGATAACAACAATTGTATGGCTATTTCTGGGAAGAGATATAAGTTTTGCCTTGGCAAGAGGAATATCGGTACTTGTGATAAGCTGTCCGTGCGCTTTGGGACTGGCAACACCTGTTGCGGTTATGGTCGGAAGCGGAGTCGGTGCCAAAAACGGAATTTTGTTTAAAACAGCCGCAACGCTTGAAAATACCGGTAAAATAAAAATTGCCGCGCTTGATAAAACAGGAACAATAACAGATGGTAAACCGCGTGTTACGGATATTGAAGCGGCGGAGGGATTTGATAAAAAAGAGTTTCTCGCCATAGCCGCGGCTGCCGAAGCGAAAAGCGAACATCCTCTTGCACGCGCCGTGACAGAGAAAGTACTCGATGAAGGTATCAAAGTTTTGGAGACTTCGGAGTTTGAGGCGCTTCCGGGAAACGGAATTCGGGCAATGCTTGAAGGCAAGGAAATTCTCGGCGGAAATCTGGCTTTTATAAGCGAAAAAATATGCATTTCAAATGAAGCGGAGAGACATGCGGAAGAATATGCATCTCAGGGTAAAACACCTGTATTCTTTGCGGCCGACAAAAAACTGTGCGGCATTATAGCGATCGCCGATACAATTAAGCCTGACAGTGCGGAGGCAATTTCCGAACTTAAAAAAATGGGTATACGAGTTATAATGCTGACAGGTGACAATGAAAAAACGGCAAAAGCTATCGGAAAAGCTGCCGGGGTTGACGAAGTGATTTCAGATGTTTTGCCGAGCGGCAAAGAAGAGGCGGTTCGAAAGCTGATTAAAGAAGGAAAAACAGCTATGGTAGGTGACGGAATAAATGATGCACCGGCTCTTACACGTGCCGATATCGGCATTGCAATAGGTGCTGGTACCGACGTTGCAATTGATGCTGCCGATATTGTTTTGATGAAAAGCACATTAAAAGATGTATCGACGGCAATAAAACTCAGTAAAGCGGCATTGCGTAATATACACGAAAATCTTTTTTGGGCATTTTTCTACAATGTTTTGGGAATACCTGTTGCGGCAGGGTGTTTTGTCGGATTGGGATTGACTTTAAATCCCATGATTGCAGCTGCTGCAATGAGCCTTTCAAGCTTTTGTGTTGTGACAAACGCTTTAAGATTAAATTTTTTTAAAAAGGAGTAGATTTATAATGATTAAAACAATACTTAAATTTGCCAGTGGAACGCAGATCACCGCTCCCAGCAGAATCACATAGAAATTCCCATCCAGATAGAGTCTTCGTATCTC
>USAP01000065.1 GCA_900552775.1 uncultured Eubacteriales bacterium
CATCTGCATATTCCATGATAGGTGTTTTTTCCTTTTTCTTGCGTTCCGGAGTTTTTCAACATCCCATTTTTTCAATTGGATAGAAAAAAAGCTTTGCTCTCTCCTGCATTAAGCAGCTTTTTAATATCTGCCCGTCTTTAATGAATTATACTTTTAAGTTTATCAACACTCATACTCTGCGCATTATAATTTTCAAAATAGCTGAGGAGCTCCGAGCAGTCTTCAAAAACACCGAAAAGTCCCATCGAAGCAGGATTCATAAAGCACTCGTCAACGCCTTTATTTAAAAATTTTATAAGCCCGTCATAAAAGCCGTCCACATTGAAAACAGCAATCGGCTTATTGTGCCTTCCGAGCTGTTTCAGCGTCAGAATCTCAAAAAACTCCTCATAAGTTCCTATTCCACCCGGTGCCATAATAAACCCGTCGGAAAGCTCCTCCATGGTCTGTTTTCTTTCTCGCATCGTTTCGGTTGTGATAAAGTCGGTGCAGCCTTCAAAAAGCACACCGTCCACATTGAAAAACGACGGCGCGACGCCCGTTATTTTTCCGTTCAGGCTTTTTTCTCCCCGTGCACACGCCCCCATTGCTCCCGCGGCGCCGCCGCCGAAAACAAGACCCACGGAGCGCCTTGCCATTTCCGCGCCGAGCTTTTCGCACGCCTTTATATATTTCTTGTCTATCGCGTTGCTTGACGCGCCGTATACACATATGTTCATGTTAAATTTTTCTCCTATGCCTCGTTTTCGTGTTTTATAAGTTCCCATGTAGAATCTATCAGATTTTCGAAAATCGGATTTTTAAGCGCCTCGCACACAAAACTCTGGCGCGGCGAATTTATATCCTCACCCGAAATTTCCATAAACCCGTACTTTGCACAGTATTCTTTGAGTCTTACAAGCTGCTGCTCGGTATTTCTTGACGGCATGTAGGTAACCGCATTAAACCCAAGATCGTGAATAACTTCAAAAAGTTCGGGCAAATAGCTGTCCTCAAATTTCTGTGCCTTTTTGTCTCCCGTTACGGAATCGCTCACATCTCCGAGATATGCGTAAGCCGAGATAGCATTTATATCTTTTGCAAGCGCAATTATTTCGCGGATGTCCGGGCATTCATCGGTGGCATTTATATATATTCTGCTTATAAGATCGCTTTTTAAAACGCCAAGCAAATCATATTCCGCAAACGGATTGGTTTTATCCCGAAGATATCCCTCCGCCTTTTGCGAAACAGTTACTCCGAGGTCTTTTAAAAGCTTCACAATATCGTCCGTTTGAGCCATCAGTTTTTTTGCCAACGCAAAAAGAATATGTCTTTCCGTTATACTTCCGCCCGAATGATACTCCGAAAGAGGAACCACATCGCGCTCAAAATCAAGTCCAGCAGAAAGCAGCTCGTTTATTCTGTCAACCATTTTGCGGTTTCTCTCATTCCGCTTTTTGGTGTACGGTCTGAAAAAGTCGGCCACGGTATCTATATATCTGTGCGGTATTGCATGAATTGTTACATACGCAATTGAATCTTGATCGGGATTATTTATTCTTCTTCCGCAAAGAGGTGTATTCTCAAAATTACCGCGGCATTCCGCTCCTATTGTTGTGGGCAGACCCACTATTTTGCCTGCCTCTATAAACTCTCGGCAGCCGCCTACGGAATCATGATCTATTATTCCCGCGGTTGAAAGTCCGTTTTTGTAAGCCATGTATAATGCCTTTGTCGGCGAATACGGTGAAAACGAAAAAGTTGTATGTATATGATTGTTCACACTGCCGTCTTTTTTCGGCGGCGGCGCATCTTTCATAAGCTCGCGGAGCGCGTTAAGGCGCACCGATACATTTTTATCGTTCAATAAATCAAATGCAGTCATATTTTTCCTCCCTGTTTCGTTATTGCACTTTTAAACTTTTGGATTACTTAAGCATTTCCTGACCGCCCGTAACGGGTATCGCCTGACCGGTTTCATATTCCTGCTCCATGCAGTAATATATAGCGCGGACAACATCCAAAATTCTGCAGCCGCGGTTCATCGGCACACGTGATTCATACGAGCGGCGCACATCGTCAACCGTTTTGGCTCCGGGCACTTTGCCTGCCTTAAGATACTGCACAAAAAGTCCCTTTTCGGGATCTGTCCATAAAGGTCCGTCCAAAAAGTTTCCGGGGCATATGGAATTTACTTTTATGTTATACGGCGTAAGCTCAAGCGCAAAGCTCTGTGTAAGACCGATACCGCCGAACTTGCTGCCGGCATACGCAAAATTCTTGTTGCTGCCGGAGAGACCCGATTTTGAGTTTATCTGAATTATATCCATAAAATAGTCAGGCGCGTATTCATGCTGAATCTTCATGATTTTAGAGCAATACTTAGCGCAAAGGAAATATGCGTTGTAATTTACGCGCGTTACAAGGTCAAGCATCTGAAGCGTCATGTCGTCAAGGCTGCCTGCGCGCACAATACCGGCATTATTAACCAAAACGTCAAGTCCGCCGTAATTTAAAACAGTGTCGATACAAAGTTCCTTTACAGAGTCCTCCGAGCTTACATCTGCACAAAGCGCATGCGCTTTTCCCTTTCCGTATTTTTCTTCCAGTTTTGCGGCGTTTTCACGTGCCAGATCTATATTTAAATCTGCAATGACAACGTTTGCGCCTTCTTTTATCATTTCCTCCGCAATGCCCTGTCCAAAGCCCTGCGCACTTCCCGTAACTATTGCGATTTTCTCGTTTATACGCCCTTTTGACGCGCCTGCCGCAACTTTGCCGCGGTAGCTTTCAGCCTCCCAGTTTACTATAAAATCTATAAAATGATCTCCCATAAATCGTGCGCCGCCGAAAGCTTCTGCATATGTTGCTATCTTAACGGCGTCAAGGAACAAAAGTTTTGCCGTATCCGCCGTTTTCTTTGACGTGCCGTGCGCGAACACACCAAGGCCGCGAACTGCCACTATACGCGGTGCATATCCGTTTTCGGCTTTATATTTTTCAATAGCCTCCGCCGTTTTTTCGGACTGATTTTCCGCATCACAGTCAACAAACAGCGCTTTTGCCTTGCAATACACGATATGGTCGGGCGTGTATGCCGATGAAAGCGGATAAAAAGCTTCCGCGCTTTCAATATACTCCGAAAGCGATTTATTTGTAAAGAAAGTAACTATTGAAGAGTCCCCGTCCCAAAGCAGCATTCTTATCACGGGCGCCAGCAAAGCCGCGCGCTCCTTGTCAAATTCTATTTCGGAAAAATCAGGCTTTTTAACTGCTCTTTCGGAAAGCTTATCAAAAACCTCCGAGTAAATTTTATCAATGCCATCTTCTGTATCCGCTGCCGCAAAAATCCCATGATTTTGTAAAAATATAAGATTTGCGTCATATCCGTGTTCTTTTTTGAATGAATCCATTGCTTCCTTTACGGCTTTTGCAAGTACAAATCCCGGTTCCGACTCAGGAATCCATACAAAAGAATCCCCGAAAATCTCACGTGCGGTTTTCTCGCCTCCCTCGGAGCATGTCAAGCCGTTTACAAGTGCCGGGTGCAGATGAACAACATATTTCTGCGGAAATAAGTTGTGCAGAAATGTCTCAACGCTCGGGCGTTTGCCGATATCCATAACCGCACCCATAAGGTCGCTCAAAACCTCACTTTCACGCTCCGCCGCATCTTCGGAATATGTATTGTTCCAGACCGCACCAAGCTTTGAGCGGTTCATTTTCACAAACCCTTCTTCCGATATTGTCGAAAGTGATGTTCCCGAACCTTTTACATACAAATGTTTTTCATCTTTTACGGAAGTATTTCCGCCTCCGGCAAGAACAAAGCGATCGTCGCTTCCGTATCTTCGTGACATTTTTATAAGCGTCTGCATATTAAAATCAAGCCTTTCATATATACTTATACCAATATTATATTTGCTTCTTTTGCTTTTGTCAATATTCTGTGCAAAGATTTTACAGTCCAAACACGGATATTCCTCCGTGCAGCGTATTGACAACTATTTCCAAAACCCCGTCACCGTCTATATCATATATGAGAGGAGTTGCCATTGAGCCGTTTATATAGTTTCCCGCCTCCTTTGACGGCGGAAGCTGTGTTTTTGAAATCAGTCTTCCTTCGCAATCAAGAATATAGAGGCTGCCGCCGCTCCCCTGAGGAACACTTTGGGACGGATCGTAAAACGAAACAAAAACAACTTCTTTTTTTCCGTCTCCGTTTATATCCGCACATGCCGGCGCGGAAGCATATTCAAAAAGGGGACTCGTTCTCTTTGTCAGAGAATAGGGCCATGCTCCTTTTTCACTTCTGTCAAGTGAAAAACAGTGCAACTTGCCGTTATATGACGGAAACAGAATTTCCGGTACACCGTCACCGTTTAAATCTTCAACAACAGGTTTAGAATTTACACGTGAGCTTATAATCTCCGGCGTCTGAACAAGCGGCGCGCCGAGATCCGTGGGAATACGACGCCAGTCATACCCCTTTTCCTTATTGTAAAACCTTGTTCTGTCTCCGTTTAAAACAAAGAGTGTCATGTATTCGGTCGGCGGATAAAAGCTGTATTTTCTGTTTGCCATAATTCCTACAAGCGCCACTTCGTTTTTCCCGTCTCCGTCCAGGTCATATACGCACGAGCCGGCATGTCCCATTTCGGCGCGGAAAAGATCTTCCCTCTTTTCTGTTCCGTCAAGCGGAAATCCCCAGCCTTCGTTGTCCATTCTGATTTCCGTGCCGTAATCTTCGTAAAACGGTATTTTTGCCCATGTTCTGCCGCCGTAATAAGTTTCGTTAGCTTTAACCTGTGTCCCGTCGGGATTATATGCCGCGGTGAAAGCCAAATCGCTTGGAACTATTATTTCAAGCTGTCCGTCACCGTCTATATCGCCTGTTGATATATTGTCGTTAAAAACACCCCACGCCCAGCCGTTTTCTCTGTAATCGCCGCCGTCTTGCGCGCGGTGACCGGCGTCCATCTGAGGCCAGCCCGGTCTGACACTTCCGTCAGGCTCGAAAACCCATACATTTTCAGGACTTTCGGTGCCAAACCCTGCTATTATTTCGCTCCTTCCGTCACTGTCCAGATCAGCAATTTTCAATGATCTCACCGGAGCTGAAACAACCTTTTGCGGCCAGCCCCATTTAAAATAACCGTTTGACGAAAGCACGGAAACGGTTCCGTCACTGTGACCGCTTATGATCTCCGATACACTGTCACCGTCTATGTCACACACGGAAATGTCACACCATGTATGCCCCGAATTTCCTCCTATTTCCACAAAAGGCGTGCTCCTGTCTTTTCCGGCATTCACGCGCCATATAAGCTCTCCCGAAGCGGCGTCCAAAACGTAAACACCGTATGAAGCACAAATAATTTCGTTTTTCCCGTCCGCATTTATATCCGTGCATACGGGAGTGCAATAATAACTTTCTTCACTCCAAAGCCCAAAAGTTCCGCCGTTTGAGTACTTAAGATACGGTGCCGCGGAAACGGATGCGGAGAAAATCAGCATAAATATAAGTGTTAAGCAAATCATTTTTTTCATACTTTTTTCTCCTCCCTTTTAGTACATAACCGAAGTTTTTTCGGTTCTTGAGATAAATTCAAACGGAATCGATTCACTGCTTGTTTTTGCCACAATAAAAGAGTATTGCTTATTAAGCGGAAGCCCATGCACCGTTATTGTCTGCGAATACGTTGCCGGATCGCCGCTTACATAAATTGTGTCCTTTTCAAAATACGGATATCCGCTGCTTTTTATTTCGTAATAATAGCCGTCACCCTCCGCACAGTAAAGACGCAAACCGTAATTTTCCGTCTTTTTGTCAAGCTCTATCAAAATATCTGAGCCCTGTATGCGTGCGGCTGCACTCCCGAGTGCCGTCGGGACATCGGAAAAAGTTTCCGAAGGATCAAACGGTTTCATAACGCCTACATCTATTGCCGCGGTTTCCGAAAAAACATGTTCGAGACACAGCTTCTGCGCCAATGTACGTCTTGCATTTTTAAGCGGAGTTGAAAGCGCGGCAGCGGAAAGATCCGTCATTTCCGAGCGTAGCAGCTCTCCGTCCGAAACCGAGCCGTTTTTAATTATTCCGGCATCCGATGCAACATTAAGCGAATCGGAATAGCTGAAATCACCGTTTGAATCGGAATATCCGAGAGCACGAAGCAGCATTGCCGCAAACTGGCAGCGCGAAGCAGGAGCCGTTGTTCCGAATTCTCTGTCAGAGATTCCGCTGACAAGATAGTTCTCGTAAAGATATCCCACATAGGGTGCCGCCCACTCCGGCACATCCGCAAAAGGATGCGGATTTTGCTGCATTATTGCCTTTTCTTCTTTTCCCAAAAGTCTTACTAGTGTTACGGCAATTTCCGCACGTGTTGCCGTGCGCTCAAGTTCATAACCTTTATCTGTACCTCTAAAAAGTCCCAATGAGGCAAGCGTACCAGCGCTGCCGGCAGCACTCGCCGTTCCTCCCAAAACCATTGCCAAAGACAGCAATGCCGCTACTGTTTTTTTCACTTTTTATCTTGTCTCCTCTCCGAATCTGATAAATGAAAAAGGGACTGCTTTCTCACAGCCCCTCCATGTTCGTATGTACCGTGTATAACCTCAAAGCGAGATATTATTTCTGGTTTGCAAAGCATTCGCTGCAGTAAACCGGTCTGTCGTCCTTCGGAACGAACGGAACCTTAGCTTCTTTGCCGCAGCTTGCGCAAACAGCTGTATGCATTTCGCGGTTTTCGCGAATTGCCTGTTTTTTCGCAATACGACAATCTTTGCAACGAAGCGGTTCGTTCTGGAAGCCTTTCTCAGCATAGAACTCCTGTTCTCCTGCCGTGAAAACAAACTCCTTGCCGCAATCCTTGCAAATTAAAGTCTTGTCTTCGAACATAAATGAATCCCCTCACTTTGAAAATTGATGAGCCCTTTTCGGAATTGAACCGATCCTTCAAATAAAATGACGCTCTCCTTGAGCTTTCGGGCAAATATGACAGACAAACTGTCTCCGGCGCATTATAATGGAGCGGGCAACGGGAATCGAACCCGCACGACCGGCTTGGGAAGCCGGGACTCTGCCATTGAGCTATGCCCGCATAATCAGCGCATCTTGTCTATCTTTTTCTTAATGCGTTGAAGCGCATTGTCAATGGATTTGGGATCTCTTTGTAAAATAGTCCCGATTTCCTGATAAGACTTTCCCTTCAAGTAATATGAGAGAACACGGCGTTCAAACTGACTTAAAGCCGTTTTTATTTTTTGCTCGATATCTTCATATTGCTCTTTGTTCAAAATAATTTCCTCGGGGTTTACTACCTTTGCTTCCTCCCCGAGTATGTCCATGAGCGTCATTTCGTATTCCTCATCGAAAAGAGGTCTGTTAAGGGAAATATAGGTATTCAGCGGCGTATGCTTCTGCCTTGTTGCGGTTTTAATCGCGGTTATCATCTGTCTTGTGATGCAAAGCTCTGCAAAGCTGCGGAAACCCGACTGCTTTTCAGGGTTAAAATCTCGAACTGCCTTAAATAACCCAACCATGCCCTCCTGAACAATATCCTCGTGATCTGCGCCAATGAGAAAATATGTTCTTGCTCGTTTTAGAACAGCGGTTCTATATTTCATCAGAAGAAACTCAAGTGCTTCATCATCTCCCGCCTGAGAAAGGGCAACAATCTGCTCGTCTGCAAGGTCGCAAAAGTTTTTTTTGTTTTCTCCTTTGTTACTCATTTCAATAACTCACTTTCTGACCTTTTGACTACTCAATTATACACAAAAACAAAAGATTTGTCAAGTTAAAATTTTATTTTTTAAACAAAGTCAACGTAAAACTCATCATTTTCAATTAATTTTTGAAATTATTTTAATGACATTTTAACAAAATATTCCACCAAAAAGGTTTAATATCTCTTAAAAAGCTTTATTTTTTAGCAAAACTAGCCAAATTTTTTTCATATGGATAAAATTTGGAACACAGCAAGGATTTTATCTGTATTTCATATTGAAAATATCACGGTTTGCATTTGATATATATGTCTTAATATCATCACCCAAAATCCTCTCAAAAATAAGAGGTGCAAAAATCTCACTGTCGTAGTGGGAAACCTCTATCAGATTAAGCCCCATTGCCGCCGCTTCCCTTGCCGCACCGTATTTTATGTCACCCGTAATGTAAACATCGGCATCGGCTTTGAGAACATCCTCCGTCAATGACATTCCGCTTCCCGAGCAAAGCGCGGCACGCCTTACAATATCGCTTTCCTCCCCGACAAAGCGAATGTGGCGAAGCTTGTATACGTCTATAATTTTATCGCACAGCTCGCCCATAGTCATATCGTCGGGCAAAAGCCCCACCCTGCCGAAACCTTCTCCTCCGGTGCCCGGCAGAACGGGACTTGTATTTTCTATTCCTATCATTGCCGCCATAAGGTCACAGAGACCGCCCTCGGCGCTGTCGAGATTTGTATGAGCGCTGTAAACCGAAATTTTGTTTTCCGCCAAAAATAAAAGACACCTTCCAACGGCGCTGTCCGCCGTTATTGTCTTTATCGGATTAAAAATAAGCGGATGATGGCTCACAATGAGATTAGCACCGTATTCAGCCGCCTCATGCGCCACATCGATATCAACGTCCAGCGTAAGCAATGCAGAGGTAATCTCACGCATATCATCTCCGAAAAGCAGTCCGACATTGTCATAGCTTTCCGCCAGGCTTGTCGGCGCGTAACTCTCAATTCTCCTTATAACGTCAGCAATTCTCATGTTTTTTCCTCTTTTCTTTTCAGTTAAAAATTTTATCGGTAAGTCTGTCGGCGTCTTCCGAAAGCGCTTCAAAATCCATATAGGGCGTGTAAAATCCCTCTAAAAAGCTATGTGCCGCACGTGCGTCTGCCAAAGCATTTACGGCTTTTCGCAAAAGTCTTGAAGCTATTTCGAATCCCTCATCCACGCCGGACGGCACTTCTCTTAAATACTCATCAATATCAATAAAATCTTCACCCGACTCATGGTGATAATGATTGTAGGTTGTAAACGCTACTCCTATATCGGGAAGTATAACGTGTTCGGGTTTTGTGTCGGGAAACATCGGGCAGCAGAAAACTTCCGTCCTGTGTCCGCGCGACAAGGCAATACGCGCAATATTTCGCATGAAAATCTCCGTTCCGCAGCCTCCCCTCACCGATATCAGCCTGCATCCCGCGAAGGCGCTGTCCGTATAATTCACAAATCCATCGGGCGCCACGGCGCTTATGAAAAGCCTGCGCAATTCTCCGGCTTTGCCCGCATCTGCTCATTCCGGTCGTCACCGACCCGAAGAAGGCGGCGGGCGCATTGCAGTGGGCGGTCTACGAGATGA
>USAP01000066.1 GCA_900552775.1 uncultured Eubacteriales bacterium
AATAAAATAAGTGATAAATCAATAGTTTTTTTCAAAAAAAGTTTTCTTAACGGTTTCTTAACGCGCAAAGTATGTACATTTCGGAATATTTGTGATATACTGTAAAAAAGGAAAGAGGGGATACCAATGAAAAAGATTAAACTTTCCGATGTTTTTGAGATTCACATAAGGGATATTTTGGTAACCGTGCTGATCCTTGCCGCCGTTTCGGGTATATGTTATCTGTTTCATTTAAACGGCGAAGGAGAAACCGTTATCCCTATGATGTTTCTTATGGCGGTGTTTTTGGTGACGCGATTTACAAACGGTGTGTTATGCGGCATTGCGGCATCGGTTTTAAGCGCGCTTATTGTAAATCTTGTATTTACGTATCCGTTTTTTGAGTTTAATTTTACATTGTCGGGATATCCGCTTGCAATAACGTGCATGGTGTCTGTTTCGGTTATAACAAGTATGCTGACGGCGCGGATAAAGCAGACGGAGCGCGTCAAGGCGCTTGCGGAAAAAGAAAAAATGAGAAGCAATCTGCTGCGTGCCATCTCGCACGATTTGCGCACACCGTTAACATCGATAATAGGTGCAAGCTCCGCTGTTTTGGAAAACGGAAAAAGACTTTCCGAGGAGAACAATGCACGGCTTATCGGGAGCATAAACGAAGAGGCGTGTCACCTTCTGCGCGTGGTTGAAAATCTTCTTTCGATTACGCGTATAAACGATTCCGGCGGAACGAAAATCAATAAAACACCCGAAATTCCGGAGGAAGTTATAGATGCAACGCTGCGCAAATTCAGGCAGAGTTTTCCCAATAGGAAGGTGCATGCAAGTATTCCCGATGACGTTATGCTGTTGCCGATGGACGCAATTCTGATTGAACAGGTTCTTCTCAATCTGCTTGAAAACGCGGCAACTCATTCGAAATGCGCCACGGAAATTAATCTTGATTTAAAAAGAAAAGGCGATTTCGCCGTTTTCAGCGTCAGTGACAACGGAGTTGGATTTGACCCCGCGGCTCTCCCGAATATTTTAAGCGGCGAAGTAAACTATTCGGGCAATGCTCCGACGGACGGAAAAAGGAATATGGGGATAGGTCTTTCATTGTGCAGCACGATTATAAAAGCGCACGGCGGCAAAATGAAGGCGGAAAATTTAAAGAACGGAGGTGCGGCGGTATCGTTCATGCTGCCGCTTGAAGAAAATGGAAAAGTCAAAGCCGAAAACAAAGGCAAACAATAACAAATACAGTGTTATCGTGGTTGAGGATGAGGAAAATATCGCGGATTTTATGTCGGCGGTTTTGGAGGCTCACGGATATGCGGTCCGTATTGCACAAAATGCTGCGACTGCGCGGCTGATGATAGGCTCGTACATGCCCGATATTGTCATTCTCGACTTGGGACTTCCTGATGAAGACGGGATAAATATAATAAAAAGCGTGAGGGAGACAAGCCGTATGCCGATACTTGTTGTATCTGCGCGCACACATGAAGCGGACAAGGTTGAGGCTCTGGACTGCGGAGCGGATGATTATATAACAAAGCCGTTCGGCACAGCGGAGCTTTTGGCGCGCCTACGCACGGCTTTAAGACATGCCCACCGTGCGGAGAGTATCCGTTCTTCGAAAACGCCGTTTCGCGCGGACGGGCTTTTGGTTGACTATGACAAGAGACGCGTTTTGGTTGACGGGGAAGAAATTCATTTCACCCAGAAGGAGTTCAACCTGATTTCGCTGCTTTCGGTGCATGCCGGAAGGGTGCTTACGTACGACTTTCTGATGAGAAACATCTGGGGTACGGTGCCTGCCGACAGCGAAAACAGTATTCTGCGCGTAAACATGGCAAGCATCAGGCGCAAAATTGAAAAAGACCCGGCAGAGCCCAAATACATTCTCACGGAAATGGGCGTCGGCTACAGAATGATTGAAGGAGATTAAAAGAGATCAAAGAGAATAAATTTCCGTAAAACGGGAAGAATACATGACGAAACATATTTTTCCCCCGTTTGTACATATTAAATCCGATTTTGCGGGTTTAATAAAAAATGTGCGGACGGGGGATTTTTTTATGGCTGTGTCAAAAGTTGAAATATGCGGCGTGACCACATCGGCGCTTCCGCTTCTTTCGGAAAAGGAAAAAGAGGAGCTTATGGCGGAGATAAAGAGGGGAAACACCGCCGCGCGCGAAAAATTTATATACGGAAATCTGCGCCTTGTTTTAAGCGTTATTCAGAAGTTCGGCGGGCGCGGAGAAAGCGCGGACGACCTTTTTCAGGTCGGCTGCATAGGGCTTATAAAAGCCATAGATAACTTTGATACAAGCCACATGGTGAAGTTTTCAACATATGCCGTGCCCATGATTATAGGCGAGCTGCGCCGCTATCTGCGCGACTATAACATAATCCGCGTCAGCCGCTCGGTGAGGGACACGGCGTATAAGGCGCTGGCAGTTAAAGAAAAGCTCACGGCGGAGCGGCAGAAGGAGCCCACCGTGGACGAAATCGCAAAAATTATGGAAATTCCGAAAGAGGACGTCTGCAATGCCCTTGACGCCATCATGGACCCCTTGTCCCTTTTTGAACCCGTGTATCATGACGGAGCGGACGCGGTTTTTGTTATGGACCAGGTGAAAGACGATAAAAATTCGGACGAAAACTGGGTTGAGGATATCTCCCTTAAGGAGGCTATGAAAAGACTGTGCGACAGGGAAAAACAGATTCTTGACCTGCGCTTTTTCCGCGGAAAAACACAGATGGAGGTGGCGGACGAAATAGGGATAAGCCAGGCGCAGGTGTCAAGGCTTGAAAAAAGCGCGCTGGGGCATATGAAGAAGTATTTGTAATAGTTCGCACAGCGCAGCTTGTTCCGACGCCGTAGGGGCGACCCTGTGTGGTCGCCCGCTTATGTTCCGCTCGTCAACTTTTCACGGAAAAGGATTGACATTAAAAGGACATTGTTATATAATTTAATATCGGATATTATAAGGAAGGAACAGATTCTGTATGTTTTTGGCAGATTATCATATTCACAGTGAAATTTCTTTCGACTCGCATGCGCCGATGGAGGAAATTGTAAAAAAAGCGATAGCGTCGGGCATCACGCATATAGCAATAACGGACCATTTCGACCCGTTCCAGAAGGACAAAGACTGCATAAGCGAATACGACCCGAAAAAATATTTTGAAGAGCTTTCGCGCGTCCGCGGACTTTACGGTGACAAGATAGACATTGCCGCCGGCATTGAGGCAGGACAGGCGCAGCTTTATCCCGAAAACGTGAAAAAAATGCTTGATTCTCATGATTACGACTTTGTAATAGGCTCCGTGCACAACGTCACGGGGGACATAGATCTGGCGTTTGAGACATACACCATGGCAAACGTTTCGGCATGGCTTTCAAAATATTTTCTTGAAGCGGCGGAGGCGGCGAAAACAGGTCTTTACGATGTTTTCGGCCACTTAAACTACATATGCAGGTACATTGCAAAGCAGAAAATTCCGGTAAACGTGAGCGACTATGAGGATATGGCCATAATTGTTTTAAGGCAGGCGGTGTCTCTCGGAAAAGGAATTGAGATAAATGTTTCCGGCATGCGCGACGGCGGCGCGAGCCTTCCGGGGATTGAGCTTATCAAAAAATACCGTGCGCTGGGCGGCGAGATTCTCACAATAGGGACGGACGCGCACACGCCGCAGAATGTGGGTCTCTGCCTTGAGAAGGGGCTGGAGCTTGCAAGGCGCGCCGGGTTTAAATACATTGCAACGTTCAAAGAGAGAAAACCCGAATTTCATAAGATATAAAGGAGACGGATTAACCGATGAGTATAGTAAAAGACATTTCGCTTTACAAAAGCGGAGACGCAAAAATCGAGTGGGTAAAAAGGCATATGCCCCTTTTAAACTACATAGAAAAGGACTTTGAGAAGACAAAGCCGTTTGAAGGACTTAACATAACGATAAGCATTCACGTTGAGGCAAAAACCGCGTACATGGCGCGCGTACTTAAGGCAGGCGGCGCAAAAGTTACGGTTACGGGCTGCAACCCCCTTTCAACGCAGGACGATGTTGCGGCGGCGCTGCTTCACGGCGGAATCGACGTTTTCGCGGTTCACGGCGTGTCGGACGAAGAGTATTTCAGACATATCGGCGCGGCGCTTGACGCAAAGCCCGATGTGTTTATAGACGACGGCGGCGACCTTGTTGCCGCGCTGCACTCCGAAAAACGCGCGCTGTGCGCTAAAATACGCGGCGGCTCGGAGGAGACGACAACGGGCGTTATGCGCCTCCGCGCAAAGGAAAAACGCGGCGAGCTGCTTTTCCCGATGATTTCCGCAAACGACGCGCTCTGCAAGCACCTTTTTGACAACCGCTACGGAACGGGTCAGTCCGTCTGGGACGGAATCGACCGCACGACAAATCTCATAGTTGCCGGAAAAACGGTTGTTATAGCAGGCTACGGCTGGTGCGGCAGAGGGTGCGCAATGCGCGCCAAGGGTCTGGGTGCAAAGGTGATTGTGTGCGAGGTTGACGCAGTAAAGGCAATTGAGGCGGCTATGGACGGATTTGAGATTATGCCCATGGACGAGGCGGCGGCATTGGGCGATGTTTTCGTAACGCTTACAGGCTGCAAGGACGTTTTGACAAAGCGTCATTTCGAGAAGATGAAAAACGGCGCGATGATGGCAAACGCCGGTCACTTTGACGTTGAGATTTCAAAGCCCGACCTTTTGTCTCTTTCGGAATATTCCGGAGAGATTAAGCCGAATATTACGGAATACAGACTCAGAAACGGCAATTCGCTCTACCTTTTGGCGGAGGGAAGGCTTGTAAATCTTGCCGCGGGGGACGGTCACCCGGCGGAAATTATGGATATGAGCTTTGCCATTCAGACAATGTCCGTAAAATACATGGCGGAAAATTACGAAAAGCTTCAGAATAAAGTGTATGACGTTCCGGCGGAAATAGATAAATTCGTGGCGGAGCTTAAAATAAAGACGTGGGGAAAAAGTATAGACGCGCTTTCGGAGGAGCAGAAGGCGTATCTTGCTCAGTGACAAAAAATGTACTTAATCGCGGGACTCGGAAATCCGGGTGAAAAATATAAATACACAAGGCACAACGTGGGGTTTATGGCGATAGACTACCTTTCGGCGGTGTACAAAATAAGCGTGAAAAAAATTAAATTCCGTTCGCTTTTGGGCGAAGGGATTATAGGCGGCGAGCGCGTTATTCTGGCGAAGCCCTCAACTTTTATGAACAACAGCGGCGAAGCGGTGGGCGAAATTGCGAGATATTATAAAATTCCGCCGGAGAACGTAATAATAATATACGATGATGTTGCGCTTGATACGGGCAGGCTGCGCATTCGCCCCTCGGGCAGTGACGGCGGACATAACGGCATGAAGTCGATTATATATCATTTGCAGAGCGACGCCTTCCCGAGAGTGCGCATAGGCGTGGGGAAGGTAAGCGGCGCTGAACTTGCAAATCACGTTCTCGGCACGTTTTCGAAGGAGGACGGCGTGAGGGTTACAAGGTGCATAAAAGAAACGGACAAAATTACGGAGGAAATAATTTCCCGCGGCGTTTCCGCGGCGATGAATAAGTTTAACGGAACGGATTTCGGAGAGCAGTAAAATGCGTAAGCGCCATGGAGTAAATTATGAATATTTTTTTGGATCCGCTTTTTCGGCTGCCGGGCTTTGAAAAGCTGTGTGCGGCTGCGGAAAAGGGCGGAAAAATCGGAGTTTCGGGAGTTTCCGAAACGTCAAAATCACATATTCTTGCCGGAATTGCGCAAAAAACGGGCAAAAGGCTTTGCATTGTGGCGGCAAACGAGCCGCTTGCAAAGCAATACCATGAGGAACTCGGAGCTTTCATGCCGACGCCGCCCGCAAGGCTTATGGCGGACGATGTGACGGCGGGCGATGCCCTTGCGGCAAGCTACGATCTTCACGCGGCAAGAATAGAAGCTTTGAATATGATACACGGCGGAGCGTCTGCGGTTATGAGTGCGGCGGCGCTTTGCTGTTTTGTCATGCCCGAAAAAGAGTTTGAAGAAAAGACGCTTATTATAGAATACGGCAAAACGGTTGAGGACATAAGCAAAACTCTTGTCGACATGGGCTACAGCCGCACGCCGGAGGTTACGGGGTGCGGACAGTTTGCGCTGCGCGGCGGAATTTGCGACGTTTTCTCGCCTGCGGCGGAAAACGCATACAGAATAGAATTTTTTGACGATGAGGTAGACAGCATACGCATTTTCGACGTTAAAACTCAGCTTTCGACCGAGAATGCCGAAAGAGCGGTTATAATTCCGGCGGATGCGGACAAGGGAAGCGCATATGTGACCGACTGGTTCGGGGACGGCACGCTTTTTGTTTTTGACGAGCCGAAAAGGCTTTGCGAGAGCGCGGCGGATTTTGCGGCAAGCGTTGAAGAAAAACTTGCGGACAAAATGCTTTCGGGCGGAGATATAAAAAATTATCCGATTGCGGACTTTAAAAAGCTTGAAAGCGAAATGGAGAAAAAAACGCTCCTCGGCGTCGGCGCGCTGAGCGCATCGGGCGGCGGATTTCTGCCCGGCGCCACGTTTGATTTCGGGGTTAAAGTCCTTTCGAGCTATTCGGGTGATACGGCGGCTCTGGCGGACGATGTTATATACTGGCGCAAAACCGGATACACAATTTTCATAATGGCGGGGAGCGATGCGCGCGCGGCAGGTATTCACGAGCTTTTGGAGGATAAGGGTCTTCCGTCGGAAATACTTGAAAACACCAAATTTCCGCAGGAGGGTGTAGCCGGGATATATTCGGTATACATCCCGAAAAGCTTCGAATATCCTTCGGCAAAGGTTGTGTTTGTGAGCGGAAGCGACCTTTTCACGGAAAAACGGACGCACAGAAGAAAAAGCGCGGACGCCGGCAAGGCAATACGAAGCTTTGACGAGCTTGCCATAGGCGACTATGTGGTTCACCGCACGCACGGTATAGGCAGATTTACGGAGCTTGTCTCGATAAACGTGGGCGGAGCCTCGCGCGATTATCTTAAAATAGATTATCAGGGGACGGATGTTTTGTACGTGCCCGTAAACCAGCTGAATCTTCTTTACAAATATTCCCATGCCGGGGAGGACACGCCGAAGCCTAAGATAAACAAACTCGGCGGAACACAGTGGCAGAACACGAAAAACAAGGTGCGCCAAAGCGCGAAAAAGCTTGCCATAAAACTTATAGAACTGTATGCGGAGAGAAGCCGCATGCGCGGCCACGCGTTTTCAAAGGACACCTCGTGGCAGACGGAGTTTGAAGACGAGTTCCAGTATGAGGAAACGCCCGACCAGCTCAAAAGCATTGAGGAAATCAAGCGCGACATGGAAAAAGAATGTCCCATGGACAGACTTTTGTGCGGAGACGTGGGCTACGGCAAAACGGAGGTTGCGATGCGCGCCGCGTTCAAGTGCGTGACGGACGGGTTCCAGTGCGCATATCTTGTGCCCACCACCATTTTGGCGCAGCAGCATTTCGGCAGCTTTTTAAAGAGAATGCAGTCTTTCCCCGTGAAAATCGAGATGCTCTCGCGCTTCCGTACGGCGGCGCAGCAGCGCGAAATACTTAAAAAATTAAAAAGCGGCGAAATTGATATTATAATAGGAACGCACCGCCTTTTGGGCGACGATGTGGAGTTTAAAAAACTCGGACTTCTTGTAATTGACGAGGAGCAGCGCTTCGGTGTGGCGCACAAAGAAAAAATAAAAAATTTAAAGCGCGGCATAGACGTGCTCACCCTGACCGCGACGCCCATTCCGCGCACGCTGAACATGGCAATGAGCGGAATACGCGACATGAGCGTCATCGCCATGCCGCCCGAGGACCGGCACGCAATTCAGACATATGTTATGGAATACAGCGACGGCATTGCCGCAGACGCCATCGGCCGCGAGCTTCAGCGCGGAGGGCAGGTGTATTACGTATACAACAGGATTTCAGGTATTTACACCAAGGCGGAAAAACTGCAGGCAATTTTCCCCGAGGCGCGCATTGCCGTGGCGCACGGAAGAATGAACGAGCGCGAGCTTGAGGACATAATGCTCAAAATGCTGCGCGGAGAGATAGACGTTTTGGTCTGCACAACAATAATCGAAACGGGACTCGATATCCCGAACGTAAACACAATGATTGTAGAAAATGCCGACTGCATGGGTCTTTCTCAGCTTTATCAGCTGCGCGGAAGGGTTGGGCGTTCGGACAGAATCGCATATGCGTATCTGATGTTCAAGCCGGACAAATCCCTTTCCGAGGTTGCGGAAAAAAGGCTTGTTGCAATTAAAGAATTTACGGAGCTCGGCGCAGGCTTTAAAATAGCGCTGCGCGACCTTGAAATACGCGGTGCGGGCGATATTTTCGGGCCCGAGCAGCACGGGTTTATGTCAACCGTCGGCTACGACATGTACATGCGGCTTTTAAACGAGGAAATTGCGGAGCTGCGCGGCGGCGAAAACGTTCCGCACAAGACGGAGGCTGTGATAGACCTTGCCGTGGACGCCGGTATCCCCGAAAGCTATATAGGCGACACAAGACAGCGTCTTGAGGCTTACAGAACCATTGCCGATATTGAAAGCGATGAAGACAAGGTCCGCGTGTCGGGCGAGCTTTGCGACCGCTACGGCGATCTGCCGCACGAAACGCTTATGCTTATCGAGGTGGCGTCGCTTCGCGTTTACGCCTCCGAGGCGGGCATACGCGAAATTCAGGGCAGCGGAAACAAAATTGTGCTCACGGTGGACGAAAACAATCTGGCGTACTGCATTATGTCGGCAGCAAGGAAGGACTGCTCACAGCCGCGCTGGACGAAGTCTACGATTCCGAAACGGAAGACATTCTTACCGACATGGTACGTGAGCCACGCCCGTTGATTGCCGACATGTGGCGCAGAATCGTGGCGGTGAACGCACGCAGACCGATTCAGGT
>USAP01000067.1 GCA_900552775.1 uncultured Eubacteriales bacterium
GGTTGGTCCGGGGTTCGAGTCCCTGAAGGTCCACCATATGAACAAGGTTCAGCAGAACCTTGTTCTTTTTATTTTGTGTAAAAATCGGTTTACTTCGGATATGCGGCAGATATTATAAATGTGAAGGTGAGAAAATGATTGATAATTCAAATTATATAACTGTCGGGTTTAAAAAGACGGTTAATGAATGTTTTCCGGACAGAGCAAAAGAGCTTTCTGACGAATATGACAAGAGGCTTGCGGAATTATTGGATGAAAATAAAGATGCTTCAAAAGAAAAAATGCTGCATTTAAAGGCTCAGATTCTGCCGGGAATCGCGGCGTATGAAGTGCTTCGGACAATAATGAGCAAAGAGGCGGCATATGACACAATTCACGGATATACTGAAAAGCACGCAATTGAGGGCAAAATAAAGCTTGAAAAGATTTTGCGCATACCGGGACTGTACCGAATTGTTCCGCGCCTGTTTGCAAAAATGGTCAGAAAGATTTTTAATGAGGACGCGGGGTTTCGTTCATACGAGTATAAGACAAAGCCGAGCGTATGGAGAATTGATATGCTGGAGTGTCCGTATTACAACACTTGTAAAGATTATGGCTGCGCCGAGCTTTGCACTTGTTTTTGCGACAGCGATGACGTTTCATACGGAAGCCTGCATAAAAATTTGATATGGCACAAAGTTTTAACCACATAATCAATATTATGTGGTTAAATGAGGAGGCATAAATAATGGCACAGATAGCCGAAATAATCAAGTATGAGGGTGACAACGGCACGTTCATATGGAAACATCCTCAGGAGGATTTTAACAGCCTGACGCAGCTCATAGTTCACGAAAGCCAGGAGGCAATATTCTTTATGAACGGGCAGGCGCTTGATTCGTTCGAAGCCGGGAGGTATACGCTTGAAACGCAGAATATTCCGAAGATAGGCAAATTTTTAAACAGGGCAACGGGAGACAAAACGCCCTTTCATGCCGAGGTGTATTTTGTAAATAAAACAGAGCAGATGTCTTTAAAGTGGGGGACGGATTCAAAGGTGCAGTATATTGAACCCACATATGGGTTTCCGCTTTCTATAGGCGCAAGCGGCGAGATGAGCCTTAAGGTTTTAAACGGGCGCAAGCTTCTTTTAAAGCTTGTGGGCACGGAGAGCTTTTTGGGACAGCAAAAACTTGTGGGGTTTTTCCGCGCTTTTCTGATGACAAGGGTTAAAGCATATATTGCGCAGGTGATGAAAACAAATGCCGTCAGTATTTTTGAAATTGACGAAAACCTCGTTTCTTTTTCTGAGAATATACATAAGCTTCTCATTCCCGATTTTGAGGACTACGGTGTGAGCCTTGAAAGATTTTTCGTCACAACAATTGTAAAGCCCGACGGTGACAGACAGTATGAAAAGTTTAAAGAACTTCATTTCAGACAGTATGCCGACATTGCGGAGGCAAAACTCCGCCAGCAAACTGATTTGATTTATGCGCAAACCGAGGCGCAAAAGATTGTTATAGATTCAAAGGCACAGGCAACAAAGCGCGAGCAGGAGGGCTACAGCTATCAGCAGGAACGCGGCTTTGACGTTGCCGAAAAGGTGGCACAGAATGAAAGCGTGGGTCAGTTTACAAATATGGGAGTGGGTCTCGGAACAATGGCGGGCGTCGGCGGTGCTCTGGGAGGAATGGTAGGCTCCAATGTGCGGGACGCGGTTTCGGAAGCCGGGAAAACACCGGAAAATCCAAATGCCATGGAAGCTTTTAAGGCAAAAATAGAAAAAATCAATATGATGAAAGAAGCCGGGCTTTTAAGCGAAGAAGAGTTTAAAAGCATGAAAGAAAAACTTCTTTCGGATATTTTGTGATTGGAGTGATGCTGCATGAACAGAAATTTTAAATACTATTTGTCAGTCTGGGCAATAATGCTTGTTCTTTTTAATGCCGCGGTGTTTGTTTCGCCCTCGGAGGCTTTGGGCATGAGCAAATTCGGCGGTGCGTTTTGGAGCGGATATATATTTGTTTCGCTTGCCTTTATAGGGCAGCTTTTCTGCGCGTTTAAAGCATTTAAAGCCGAAAACGCAAAAAAGTTTTTCTACAATTTGCCGATTGTAACAGTAAGCTATACGGGTCTTGTTTTAACGCTTGTTTTCGGCAGCGTTTGTATGATTGTTCCCGATATGCCGAATTGGCTCGGAACAATTCTTTGCCTTGCCGTTTTGGCATTTACAGCGTCGGCGGCTATAAAGGCAAAGCTTGCCGGCGATATAGTGAGCGAAACGGACGATAAGATTAAAACGCATACGGCGTTTGTAAAATCTTTCACGGCAGAGGCGGAATGTCTGATAAATAAAGCCAAATCGGAGCAGGCAAAAAAAGAATGTAAAAAAGTGTACGAGGCGCTGAGGTATTCGGACCCTGTGAGCGCGCCCGATCTCTCTGAAGTCGAGAGGGAATTTGCGGAGAAATTCAAAGTGTTTTCCGGGGCGGTTGAAGAAGATAATGAAGCCGCAGAGAAGGCAGAAGAGCTTTTGGCATTGATAGATTTGAGAAATAAAAAGTGTAAACTTTTAAAGCAGGGGTGAAAAGAAAATATTGTCCGCGCGGTGTGCGAAAACAAAAAATATAAAATATTAAACAAAGGTGATGAAAATGTCAGTATTCAAATGTAAAATGTGCGGCGGCACAATAGAATTTAACCCGGGCGACACGGTGGGCGTCTGCGACTCATGCGGAACAAAGCAGACATTGCCGCGCCTTGACGATGAAAAACGCGCAAATCTCTATGACAGGGCAAACCATTTCAGACGCAACAATGAGTTTGACAAGGCGGCGGGGATATATGAGCAGATTTTAAATGAAGACGGCAGCGACGCCGAGGCATACTGGTCTCTTGTATTGTGCAGATACGGAATAGAATACGTTGAAGACGCGGCAACGAAAAAGCGTGTGCCTACAGTAAACCGCGCACAGTATACCTCTGTGTTTGACGATGATAATTATAAATCCGCATTAAAATATGCCGACGGGTATCAGAAAGCCATTTACGAGGAAGAAGCAAAAACCATAAACGATATACAGAAAGGCATACTTGAAATATCGCAGAAGGAAGAACCGTTTGACGTTTTTATCTGCTATAAGGAAAACGACAGTGCCGGCAGAAGAACGCCCGATTCCGTTCTGGCAAACGACCTTTATCATCAGCTTACGCGCGAAGGGTTTAAGGTGTTTTTTGCAGGGATCACGCTTGAAGATAAGCTCGGCACGGCTTATGAACCGTACATATTTGCCGCGCTGAACTCCGCAAAGGTTATGGTGGTGCTCGGCACAAAGCCGGAGTATTTTAATGCGGTTTGGGTTAAAAACGAGTGGAGCAGGTATTTGTCGCTTATAAAAAACGGTGCGGATAAAATGCTTGTGCCGGCATATAAGGATATGGACCCGTATGACCTGCCGGAGGAGTTTTCGCATCTTCAGGCACAGGATATGTCAAAGCTCGGGTTTATGCAGGATTTGATAAGGGGCATTAAGAAAATAGTAAACGGCGGCAAGAGCGAAAAGAATACGCAGATAGAGGCGGCAGCTCCTTCTTCAGGCTCAAATACAGAGCCGCTTTTAAAACGCGCTTTTATATTTCTTGAAGACGGCGATTTTAAAAGCGCCGATGAATATTGCGAAAAGGTGCTTGATATAAACCCCGAATGTGCGGAGGCATATCTCGGGAAGCTTATGGCGGAGCTCAATGTAAAAAAGCGAAACAAACTCCGCGATTGCGAGCTTCCGTTTGATACAAACGATAACTATAAAAAGATTATGCGCTTCGGCGATGAAAATCTTAAAGCACAGCTTCAAAAGGATATTGAATTTATTAATGAGCGGACATTGGACGGTATTCTTGAGAGAGCAAAATCCAAACTAAGCAGTAAACTTTACGAAGAAGCACTTGATTTGTTAAATGAAATATCGGGCTATAAAAATGCTGATGAGCTGATTGATTTATGTAATGAAAAAATGGAAGAGGAAAGAATTGAGGAGGAACGAAAGGCAGAAGAGCGCAGATTGGCAGCAGAACGAAAGGAAGAAGAACGAAGAATACAGGCAGAAAAAACTAAAAAAAGACTTAAGAAAATTGCCGCTGTAGCAACGCCGATTGTGTGTGCCTGTATTGCATTTTTAATTGTACTTAATACGGTTATTATTCCTAAGTATAAGCTTAATAAAGCAATGAGCATGCTGGATTCGGGCGAATACGATTCGGCATATGCGCTGCTTGAAGAAATCGGAAACAGCGAAGCAATAAATTCAAATAAATATGACAGAGCAATGCAATACATTGACTCCGCTGATTATGAGTCTGCATATAAGCTTTTAGATGGGCTTTCGTATAAAGATAGTTATGATAAGCTTTTAAGCATAAAGCCGAAATATCAGCAGATTTCAATTTCAAAAGCAATTCGCGGGAATTCGGTGTTTTTCGGTTCTTATGAGCAAGATAATATCTCATCAAACGGAAAAGAAGATATTGAATGGAGTGTGCTGGCAAAGGAGGGTAACAGAGTTCTTCTTATCAGCAAGTATGCTCTTGATTGTAAACAGTACAATTCAACATATACCTATGATGTAACATGGGAAACATGTTCACTAAGGCAGTGGCTTAACGGCACATTTTTAAACGATGCTTTCAGTACAGAAGAGCAGGCATTAATACAAGATACATATGTATCGGCTGACGCAAACCCAAAATATGATACAAATCCGGGCAACGCAACCACAGATAAGGTTTTTCTTTTAAGTATCAACGAGATTAATAAATACATTGTCGGTGATGAGAGCAGAAAGTGCATACCTACAGAATATGCCAAAGCAAACGGTGCATGCACAAGCAGCAGTAATACAAAAAACGGTGTACCCACCTGCTGGTGGTGGCTGCGGTCGCCTGGTCTTACTCAGTCTAGAGCCGCTCTTGTCAACGATGACAGCTCGGTTTATTACTATGGTATTAGTGTCAACAGTGCTGACGTTTGTGTTCGCCCCGCGGTGTGGGTCAGCATTAAATAACAGTATCAGAGTGAAGTAATATGTTCCGGGCGTAGGGACAATTCACGAATTGTCCGTTTGATGTTGCGGAAAAAATGGGCTGTTTAAAAAGTTAACCGACTTTAGCCACAGCCCGGCAAGGAAGTATTGGTTTTGAAGGTCGGAGTTTAAGCTTTAGACAAGAAAACAGGCGGTCGTAATACTGACGTATACGACCGCCTATTTACGAAGTATAAACTTAAAGAACGGCTTTCAAAACCAATACTTCCTTATCGGGTTGTGGCTTTTTAAACAGCCCATTTTTTCAAGGGGACAGGAAAAAGCTTTGGAATTGACTAACTGAGCCAAAACTTTAGTTTTGGGTTACCCGAAGGCGTACATGGGTACGTCGAGAGGCGAAGGTTTGTTATCTTTTATGTTGCGGAGTACAATGCGGGCGGCCACACAGGGTTGCGCCTGCTGTCGTTTCAGAAGCTCGCCTCGCGAGCGATTTCCCTTATCTTATAAACTCCGCCATACTCCACAATATTCACACTGACCGAAAACCTCTCGCCGTCCGCCTTCACAAAATGGATATAATGCGTCAAATCGTCTCTTCGCTCAACGCTGAAGGAGGCTTGAAACGGCTCGGTACGCCAATTGTTTTCGGAGAGCATGTCAAAATACAATTCCCTTGCGGCATCGTCGCACAGCGCATACCTCAAAGCGGCGTTGCCCGTCATGAGCGCCATGGCATATTCATTTGCGCAGTCCTTTGCCGTGTGCGGCTGACAAAAACCGCTCACACCCGAAAGAAACGCGTCCGGCGTATTGTTTTTGTACACATCCACGGTTTCGCCGCCGCGGACGTATTCGTGCAAAACGGCGTCAAAAAAGCTTTCGGGAACATACATTTTTCCGTCCGAAATTGCGGCGCGCTCGGAAAACGCCGTGCCGCCGAAAATGTTTGAGCCCTGCGTTATGCGTATGCCGCCGACCTCAGCCCCGAGGTTTTCGTCCCACGAAACGGCGTAGCCCAAAAGCTCGCTCACAGCGCGCAGCGGCACCATGCGCGTACCGTTTTCCGCGTCGGAAATCTCGCCGCCGTCAAAGCAGATGCAGAGAAAGCCGCCCTCAAAATAAAACGCATAGTCGTAAATTTTCGCGCGGATTTTTGAAAACGCGTTGTACTTGTATTTTGAAGGATTTTTTGAAATTTCGTCCGCTATAAATTTGTTGCTTATGTTCCTAAAATCGCTTTTCGGGTCAAAAATATCCGTAAATTTATAAGCTTCGCCCGTTTCGGTATCCGTATTAAAGGTTTTTATTACGGAGCTTTTAACCTTATCGGTTAATTTCTCGTATTGCACGACAAGCGACAGCGCCGCGCCGCGCTGCTCGTAGAAAAAGCATGACGAGCCGAGAGTTTTGTGCGGATATCCGCCGCCCGAGACGTTGTATGTCCCGTTCAGCTCTCCGAATAAATCCGCCGCCCCGTTTTTTAAAGCGCGGTTTATTTTCTCCGCCCCCTCAAAGCCGCGAAGCTCAGGCATGGCGCAGCGAAAACCGCGCCGCCACGTAAGATCCGTGAAAACGACCGCTGTTTTGGGATTTTCAAAGGCTTTTATATTCATGGTTAAAAGAAAAACGGCGGCAATAAAAGCCGCCGCGCGTTTAGCTGACATCCGTAAGATCAATGTATTTCGCTCCGTTTTCCGCAATATAGTCTTTTCTGCCCTGCAAATTGTCGCCCAAAAGCAGGTCGAACATGCGCAGCGTGCTATCCTCGTCATCGGGCATAACTTTGATAAGGCGGCGCGTTTCGGGGTTCATGGTGGTTTCCCACATCATATCGGGGTCATTCTCGCCCAGACCCTTCGAGCGCTGCACCGTGTATTTCGTGTCGCCGATTTTTTGCAGAATATCCGCTTTTTCCTTTTCGTTGTACGCAAAAAACGTGTCTTTCTTGGTTGTGATTTCAAAAAGCGGCGACTCGGCAATAAACACCTTGCCTTCTCTTATAAGCGTAGGCACGAGGCGGAAAATCATGGTGAGAATAAGCGTGCGGATCTGAAAGCCGTCAACGTCGGCGTCGGTACAGATTATGACCTTGCTCCACCTTAAATTGTCAAGGTCAAACGTGTTAAGATCCTTGCTTTTTACCTCGACTCCGCAGCCTAAAACTCGCATGAGATCCATAATAATATCGTTTTTAAAAATCTTGTTCATGTCGCTTTTTAAGCAGTTTAATATTTTTCCGCGCACGGGAATAATAGCCTGAAACTCCGCGTCACGGCTTAATTTGCATGAGCCCAGCGCCGAGTCTCCCTCCACTATATAAACCTCTCTTTTCGAGACGTCGCGCGTGCGGCAGTCGACAAATTTCTGAACTCTGTTTGTAATATCTATGTTCTTGGCAAGCTTTTTCTTTAAATTTGCCTTGGTTTTTTCGGCAGTTTCGCGGCTGCGCTTGTTAAGCAGCACCTGCTCGGATATTTTTTCCGCGTCAAGCTTGTTTTCGATGAAATAAACCTCGAGATTATGGCGCAGAAAATCCGTCATTGCCTCCTGAATAAAACGGTTGTTTATAGCCTTTTTGGTCTGATTTTCATAGTCGGTATACGTTGAAAACGAGTTCGAAATAAGCGCAAGGCTGTCGCTTACGTCCTGGAAAGTGATTTTCGATTCGTTTTTCGTGTATTTGTTGTTTTGCTTGATATAGCTGTCAATGGCGTATACAAAAGCGTTTCTCACCGCCTTGTCGGGCGAGCCTCCGTGCTCCAGAAAGCTGGAATTGTGATAATATTCCAAAACGTTTACAGAGTTTGAGAAGCAAAACGCAAAGTTCATCAAAAGCTTGTATTCGGGCTTGTCCTCGCGGTCTCTGCCCACACGCTCCGCGCTTATGGACTGAATCGCCGTCATCTCGTGCCCGCCGCACAGCTCCTTTAAATAATCCTCTATTCCGTTTGCATAAAAATAATCGAATTCTTCAAAGCCGTCCTCCGTCTCGTTGCGGAGCTTAAACGTTATCCCCGCATTTACGACAGCCTGTTTTTTAAGCGTTTCTTTATAGTATTCAAGCGGAATGTCAATATCGGTGAAAACGTCAAGATCCGGCTTCCATTTTATCGTTGTGCCGGTTTTTTTAAATCTCGTCGGCTCCTTGTAAAGGCCGCCCACGTTTTCGCCTTTTTCGAAAAAGAGCTGATATTTAAACCCGTCGCGCTGAACGTTAACCTCCATATATTCCGAGGCGTACTGCGTGGCGCACGAGCCCAGGCCGTTGAGCCCCAGGCTGTATTCGTAGTTTTTGCCGGAGTTGTTGTCGTATTTGCCGCCGGCGTAAAGCTCACAGAAAACAAGCTCCCAGTTGTAGCGCTCCTCCTTGGGGTTGTAGTCAAGGGGGATTCCTCTGCCGCTGTCGGCAACCTCAATTGATTTGTCGCGGAATCTCGTGACGGTTATAAGCGTTCCGAAGCCTTCCTTCGCTTCATCTATGGAGTTTGAAAGAATTTCAAACATCGCGTGCTCGCATCCGTCCAGTCCGTTTGAACCGAAAATAACTCCGGGGCGCTTTCTTACTCTGTCGGCGCCCTTTAATGACGATATGCTGTCATTTCCGTATGATTTTGCCATTTTTTCTCCTTCCTTTGCCTGTCGCTCACGTTTGTTCGCTCCTAAAACGACCGTAGGGGCGACCCTGTGTGGTCGCCCGTGCTTACATTCGGCGCTTCGCTTACGAAACATTTCATGTTTCTACCCTCATATCGTCGGAACGTACTTCGCTTCGTTCCGGTTTTTGAAATAAAAACATTGACATTTTTTAAAG
>USAP01000068.1 GCA_900552775.1 uncultured Eubacteriales bacterium
AATAAACCTGAGTTTTTTAACGGTTTCATCCACACTGATTCTCACAAATCGTTTGAAATTATTATCTTTTAATATTTCAAATTTTTCTCCGCTTTCATTTTCACCGACTATTTTGTATTTTTTAATCAGTTTTTGCGGAAGCTTAAATTTTGTCTCTTTTAAAGCATATCTGCATGGCATATTTTGGTAATCACGGTTTAAATCACTGTCAAAAACGAGCCTTATCTCCTTTATCCTTGTATCCTTTAGAAAGGTGTATTCAATAGAGTCTCCTTCGCCGCCTGTCCACAAATTATCTTCACCGCGTTCAGCTCCGTTTCTCACAATGTCGTCCGAGCACAGCGCCTGTGCGGTAATTTCGGAAACATTTCTTTTTACCCCGGGTATAAAGCAGTCATCGTCAAGCAATATCTGCTGCAGCTTTGAAACGTCAATTTCCTCAATACCGCAATTACATTTTATTGCCTCGGACACCGCCGTTCCGAGAGCCTGACCCAAAATCGCACATGTTGCCATAACGCGGCTTGAGCTGAGCGCCGCATGAGTCACGCTTATATTTCTGCCGGCAAAAACAAGATTTTCTATATTCTCCGATATCATTGCACGAAGCGGCAGTCCCCATGGGCTCGGTGCAGGATGATATATTGTGGGATGACCTTTTGTATAATAAAATCCCTCAGGGAAATGGTCGTCCATCGTCCAGCCGGCGTATGCTACGGTATCATCAAAAATTCCGCCTCTTTCTACGTCGTTTTGCGTTACGACATATTTCCCCTTATACCTTCTGCTTTCTCTCTTTCCGGGCAAAAAGCCAATCCATTCAAGCTCCCAATTATCCGCCCCGTGATCTCCGTGATTTTTCATATGATCCCAAACGCCGTAACAAATTTTCAGAAGCTCGTCGCGGCACTTGTCGGTATCGTGTACGGTGTCTCCTTCACCGCCCACTTCAATCCACCAGAAATTGTTTTCAAGATCATGATCCTTAAACGGCAAATCATCGTCGCTTTCATACTTATATGCCCATTCGGGCGGAACGAACTCGCTTTTATGCTCTGTTTCGCGAAGCTCGATAAGGCAGCTCATTCCCATTGTCTTTTTATCCGCTTTGTCGGGCGGAATCGTCTCTCCGAAATCCTTTTTCGCTTCTCTTCCGTACATATATTCCGCTCCGGAAAGCGGCGCCAAAACGGAATCCCCCGAACAGTCCGCAAAATATTTTGCATACACCTTATGGAATGTTTCCGCATTGGACTGCCATGCGGTAACGCTTTTGATTTTTCCGTTTTCGGTCTCCGCGTCAAAACAGCTTGAATTTAAAAGCAGCGTTATATTTTTCTCAGATTTGATTTTTCCGTAAAGCACACCGCTCCAGAGAGGATATTTAAGACCCTTGTTATAATAAAAGTTTTCAAGCATTATTTCTTCTATAATCCCGGTTTCTCTGTTATCTTTACCGTGTGCGCCGCATACCCACATACGGATTTCCTCTGAGGAATTGCCGCCGAGCACTGCCCTGTCATGTATGAGCACACATTTAATTCCGTGTCTTGCCGCTGCGATTGCCGTGCACATTCCCGCAAGTCCGCCGCCCACCACACAAAGCTCGGTATTGTATTCAATTGTTTTCAAAAAAATCACTCCTTTTGCATTTATAGCGATGTATTGACATTTTATCAGCATTGTTTTATAATTACAGTATAGCACTTTAAAATCAAACGGCAATACCATATCATGTGGCAAAAGTATGTATTCGTGCAAAGTCGAGCATTTAACACGAAATTTCATTTCACGTTATGCCTTCGGCGGAATGGAGATTATTATGGAAATAACCCTGGAGAACATTACAAATTATATTGATTTTTTAATAAAAAGCGGTCTTCAAGTCACGGTTCACGGCAGAATTGCCGCATTCGGCGGATTGTATCGCTACAATATACATAAAAACGATTATTGCCGTGCCGTAAAACGTGATAATGCTTTGTTTGAAAAATGTATAAAACAGCAGAAAAAAGTTTTGGCTCACTGCTGCGGAAAAAGCTTTTTCGGCACTTGTCATGCATGCGTGAGTGAGTTTATTTACCCCATACGCGCAGGCTTTATTTCCGTAAGCGGATATTTTGAAAATACGCCCGAAAACGCAAAAAAGCTTTCCGATTTTATAAACGGAGAGAACACGGTTTCCGCCGACGTTCTTTCAAAACGCGTTTATCTCAAGACGGAAATTCCCGATAAATCTCAAATTGACACTTTGCTTATTCCGCTTGTATGCATGTGCGACAATTTTTTCTCTGCCGAAATTCTTGAAAATATAAGCTTTTTTGACTCTGTTGCGGCTTACATAGCAGAAAACTATACTCAGAATATTACAATGAGCACCCTTTCGCGCCGCTTCGGCTACAGTGTATCAACACTGAGCCATATGTTTAAAAAGGAAAGCGGTAAAACACTTCCGCAATATATAGAAGATATACGTCTGAACGAAGCATGCAGACTTCTCGAACACACCGAGCACACAGTAAGCGAAATTGCATTTTCACTCGGCTTTTGCTCTGCCAATTACTTTTCCGGAATATTTAAAAAAAGAATCGGATTATCTCCGATTCGGTACAGAAAAAAGATATGCTTTGAAAAAGCATAAAGCAATCAAATCTTTTCCCTGCTTTCAATAATGTACCGTAGGGGCGACACTGCGTGGTCGCCCGTTTTTTTTTGGCTTTTTTATTTACTGCATAAAATTTCCGCAAACGGAAACAATATCTTTCGGGAGGCGGAGATTTATGCTGAAAAAATGGATTAAAAAAATAAACGGTCTGAAAAAAAACGGCTGCGAAACAGCGGAAGACACGAAAAAAACGGCAATTTCCAAAAATCTCGAAAAGAACATAGAGGCGCTGCGCACACTCACCGGGAACAGCAACGACATTGTTATAAGGCAGTTCAGCGCCGGCGGAAGGGCCGCTGCGGTAATATACACAGACGGCCTTTCGGACTCCGACATCATCGAAGGCAGCATCATAAAAATGCTGATGTACGGCACGCAGACAAAGGAAATACGTACGGCGCAGGACATTGCGGAGCAGCTTATAGTTGCAAGCGAGGTTAAACGCGCCGAAACGCTTGAAGAGATTGCCGCAGGCTTTCTCTCTGCCGACGCCGCGCTTTTGTGCGACGGATTTCAAACGGGCTTTATAATAAACGCGAAAGGGTTTGAAAAACGCTCTGTGGACACTCCGCAGACGGACTCCGTCATACGAGGCGCGCGCGAGGCATTTATCGAAAATATGCGCACAAACACCGCGCTTATCCGCCGCCGCATAAAATCCCCGACCCTTACGGCGGAGGGCATGAAGGCAGGCAGAAAAACAAAGAGCGACATAACGCTTATGTATCTGCGCGACGTTGTAAACCCTAAGCTCCCAAAGCTTATTAAAGAGCGCATTTCGAAGATGGACATAGACGGAATTTTGGACTCGGGCTACATTCAGCAGTTTTTGGAGGACAACCGGAAGTCGGTTTTTTCGACCGTGGGCAGCACGGAAAAGCCCGATATTGCCGCGGCGAAGATTTTGGAGGGGAGAGTTGCCGTTATTGTGGACGGCTCGCCATTTGTGCTCACGGCGCCGATGTATTTTGAAGAGAGTTTCCAGTCACCGGAGGACTACTATATTCATCCGGTTTCCGCAACGCTTCAGAGAATAATCCGGTATCTTTCTTTTTTTATAAGCATTCTGGCGCTGCCGGGGTATGTTGCGCTGACGTCTTTTCATCATGAAATGATTCCGATGAATCTGCTTTTCACCATGGCGGAGGCGAACGCAGGCACACCGTTTCCGAGCATTGTTGACGCATTTTTGATGATTGTGGTGTTTGAAATTTTAAAAGAGGCCGGTGTGCGGCTCCCGAAACCCGTGGGGCAGGCGGTGAGCATAGTGGGCGCGCTTGTTATAGGAGAAACCGCCGTTTCGGCAGGTCTTATAGGCGCGCCGATGGTAATTGCCGTGGCGATTACCGCCGTTACGGCTTTTGCAACGCCGAATCTCACAAATGCGATTGTGGTTATACGCTATATTCTGCTTTTCCTTGCGGCATTTATGGGCGGTTTCGGGATAACGCTGGGTCTTTTGGCTCTGTTTGTGCATCTTTCGTCTTTAAAATCGTTCGGCACACCGTTTTTGGCGCCGTTTGTGCCGGTTAGATTAGGGGATCTTAAGGACTCGGTGTGGCGCGTGCCGCTGCGGCTGATGCTGACAAGACCCGAAAAGCTTTCGAAAACAAATCCCGTGAGACAAAAATATTCTGCCCCTCCGGAGGTGAACGGCGATGAAAAAAATTAAGCTTTTGGCATGTATTATGAGCGTTCTGCTTTTAAGCGGATGCTGGGGCAGCCGCGAACTTGAAGATATTGCAATAGTTTTGGGAATTGCCATAGGCAGGGAGGACGACGGCAGGCTGTGCGCGGTTTCCCAGATAATTATCCCTTCAAACGTCGGGATAGGCGAGTCGGGCGGCGGAGACAGCAGCAATGCATACACAAATTACTATACCTCGAGCGAGCATCTCGGAAACTGCCTTCAGGATATTTCGCGCCGCTGCGGCAAAGACGTGTATCTTTCGCACGACCTTATAATTCTGTTTGACAAGACGGTGGCAGCGGAGGGAATTTATAATTATCTTGACTATTTCATGCGCGACAATGAGCTTCGCATAAACGTCTCCGTGCTTGTGGCGGACGGCGATATTGCCGACATCATGGACACCACATCGGAGCTTATGAAGACACCGGCTGTCAACATGGCGGCTTTGGCGGACCGCATGGCGGTGGTCTCCGAATGGGAAAAAGTTACGGTTTTGGACTTTGTGGAAAACATGATGCTGCAGCAGAAGGGAACGGCGGTGCCGTGTGTTTCGCTTTCGGAAAACTCCGGCAAGGACGAACTTTTTATAAAAGGGTGCGCGGTTTTCTCGGGTGACAAAATGGTCGGCGAAATAAACACTGAGGAGACAAAGGGCATTTTGTGGCTTACGGACAAGATGAGCTCGGTTGATATCATGCTGAAATTTGATGACAACGAAATGGGCGTGGACGTCAAGCGCGCCAAAACAAAGCTGAGCGTTGAAGAAGACGAAAACGGGGAAATTTATTTTAAGGCGAAAATCAGCGCGGACGTGCATCTTATAACGGACGCGGACGATATCTTAAAAACCATGGGCAGGGACGCCGTGCGTGCAAAGCTTAACGCCGCCATTGCCGACCAGGTCAACACATCGCTTGACAGAATGCGCGCCATGGGGGTGGACGTTTTCGGTCTCGGAGACAAAATTTACAAGAGAAAGCCGAAGCTTTGGAAAGAGTATGCCGGAACTTGGGCGGAGCGGTTCAAAAAAACGTATGTTGAAATTGAGGTGGATTCCTCGGTGCAGGAGTCGGGCAGCGTTGCGGGGAGTGCGAAAAAAGCAGGGGAGGCGAACTTGAAGTGATAAGAAAAACGGATCTTATGTTCTCGGCTGCGGCAATCATGCAGGGAACGCTGCTTTTTACAACCATAATATCGGGCGTTATGGGCAGGGAAAGCTGGTTGGCGTTTGCCGCGGCAATGATTCCGGGCGTTTTGACGGCGCTTATGTACGGCGCAATGCTTGAGAAGTTCCCCGGAAAAAACCTTTTCGGCATTTTCGAAAACGTCTTTCCAAAGTGGTTTTCAAAGACGCTGTGCGTTTTCTACACTCTGTATTTTCTCTGCGCCGCGGCTTTTAACATGAACAGCGTTTCAAAGTTTTTTATAGGCTATATAACGCCCGAAACACCCTCTGCCGCCATAACGGTTTCAATGATTTTTGTGTGCGCTCTCGGTGTTAAATCGGGCTATGAAAACATAATGCGCATGAGCGTGATTATTGTTGTTTTCACCGCAATTTTTGTGGTTTTAAACTATGTTTTGCTGATATCGCAGATGAACCCCGAAAATTTTATGCCGTTTTTCACAAAATCGGCAGCCGAATACACACAGAGCGTTCACACGTCCTGGTGCGAGCCGTTCGGGGAAATTCTTGCGCTTACGATGTTTGCGCAAAGCTTTGAAAAAGGCGGCATAAAAAAAGCCCTTTGGCGCGGCGCGCTTTTGGGCGGAGTGATTCTTCTTGTAATAATTGTGCGCGCGGTGGCGGTTTTGGGCGTTACGCTTTCGATAGCGAGCGTGCCGTCATACGAAACGCTGCGCATGATAGACGTTAAAAACACGCTGACGCGCATAGAAACACTCGATTCGTTCGTGATAGCAGGCGCCTGCTTTTTCAGAATAGCACTCATTTTTGCCGCGGCGGTACGCGCCGAGGAGCAGACGGCAGGCATAAAAAAATCTTCATCGCTTGTATTTGTCACGGGCGCGCTTATAGCGTGTCTTGCGGAGCTTTCGTTTGAGTCGGGATTTGACGGAATGAGATGGGGCGCGAATTATCTCGCGTTTGCGTCAACGCCGTTTGTTATAATTATTCCGCTTGTAACGCTGATTTTTGCGGGAGGTAAGAAAAAATGCTTGTCACAATAGCTTTTTTTGCCTGTATCTGGGCGGCGGATTTCAAAAAAACAAAGGGCAGCGTGAGAGAACGCGCCGTGTTTTTGACGCTTTTTGCCGTTTCTCTCACACTTGCCCTTCTGATTTCAAGCGGTGTAATGCATGGGTCGGTTATTGATTTTTTGGAGTATATAATGAATGCGATGCATTTGCATTATCGCTCGGCATAGTCACTCACGCTTGTTCGCTCCTAAAACGACCGTAGGGGCGACCCTGTGTGGTCGCCCGTGTTTGCATTCGGCGCTCCGCTTACGAAACGGCAAGCCGTTTCTACCCTCATATCGTCGGAACGTACTTCGCTTCGTTCCGGTTTTTGAAATAAAAACATTGACATTTTTTAAAGATTGTGATAATATATAAGTGTAGCAAGAGGAAATGACTTTAGTTGTTTCCGCAAAAAATGTATTACTAAATTAAAGCCGTCTATCTTTCGCGGAGATAGGCGGCTATTTCTCTATGTATGCGATTATTATCATTACAATTAAAGCAAATGACAAAAAATACTCCATAAAAGACACCTCCTTTCGAAGAGGTGTCGGAAACAACCGCCGTCATTTATCTCTTGCTACGGTTAAAATTATAACACAGCGTTTAAGCAAAGTCAATTGTCGAAAAAAATAAATTAATTTTCGGCCGGATTTCTTCATTTTTTATCCAAAAACATTTCACCGACTTTATAAACATCGCCGGCGCCCATTGTAATTACAATATCGCCGCTTTTTGCGTTTTGGCGCAGAAAATCCGCACATTCGCGGAAGCCCGGCATATAGCGGCTGCCGGGCGTTGCGTCCGAAAGCTCTTTCGAACTTACAAGACCCGTGTCCTTTTCGCGCGCCGCAAAAATATCGAGCATAATAACTTTTGCGCCGCTTTCTCCGAGCACGCGCACAAAATCGCCGAAAAGCTTTTTCGTTCTCGTATACGTGTGCGGCTGGAAAACGCACCAAACGGTGCCGCCCTTCATATTTGCCGCGGTTTTGAGGGTCGCCTCAATCTCGGTGGGGTGGTGAGCATAGTCGTCTATAACGGTGACGCCGTTTCTTTCGCCCTTATATTCAAATCTTCTGTGAACGCCGCCGTATGAAAGCAGGCCGCGCTTTACGGCATCGAACGGAATGCCCAGAAATCTTGCGGCAGCAGCCGCGCATACAGCGTTTGAAACATTGTGTTTTCCGGGCACGGAGAGCGTTATTGTGCCGAGCGGCTTTCCTTTTTCAAAAAGTGTGAAAGAGCCTTCACCGCGGGAATTGTATGATATATCCGCAGCGTGATAATCGGCATTTTCGGAGTCATATGAGCATGTTATCACGTTTTTCTTTATGCCGCATAAAGCCGCGCGCACATTTTCGCCGTCAATATCCGCAACAACCGCGCCGTCCTCCGGCACAAGCTCCGCAAAGCCGCGGAAAGTTTCTTTTATATGTTCGATATCCCTGAAATAGTCGAGATGGTCTTCTTCAATGTTAAGTATAACCGAAACGAACGGGAAAAATTTCAAAAAGCTGCCGTGATATTCGCACGCCTCGCACACAAATGAGTCGCTTTTGCCGACGCGTATATTGCCGTCTATTGCAGGAAGTTCTCCGCCGAGCGACACCGTCGGGTCTGCGCCGGCGGCAAGCATAATATGCGTCATCATGGATGTTGTGGAGGTCTTTCCGTGCGTGCCGGCAATTGCCACGGCATGTTTATATGCACGCATCACCGCGCCCAAAAGCGCGGCGCGGTCAATAAGCTTTATGCCCGAGCGCACGGCGGCAATATATTCTTCATTGTCTTCTTTTATTGCTGCGGTGTATACGATAAGGTCGCAGGGGTGAATATTCTCTGCTTTTTGCCCTATATAAATTTCCGCGCCGAGCGTGCGCAACTTTTGCGTTATCGGGGATTCTTTCATGTCTGAGCCCGTTATTTTATATCCTCTTCCGAGCAGAATTTCCGCAAGGCCGCTCATGCTGATGCCGCCTATGCCTATAAAATGCACGCGTCCGCCGCGGGGGAGTGTATTTAAATCAAATGTATTCAAAAAATGTCATCCTCTCAGTTAAATTGCACCGATTTTTTTGTATTTATTTATATT
>USAP01000069.1 GCA_900552775.1 uncultured Eubacteriales bacterium
GGCCATGGATAAGATGATGGTTTTTGGAAGTCAAGGTTGTGCTTAATGATTTACAAGAAAGACTTCCCCGAAAACAAAGAATGACGTAGGAAAAAATAAGCGTAAAATACTTTGTTTGTGACATGAATCCCCATTTCCGAGAGGTGGCGAAAACTTGCTTTCCCAAAGCCACTGTGGTTGCGGACAGGTATCACGTTATTCGGCAGGTTTATTGGGCTATGGAGCGTGTCAGAAAAAATGAACAAAACAAACTTCAGAAAAACAGTAAGCTTGCTGCTTTGCCTGATGCTTGCACTCACGTTTGTTCCCACCGCCTCTCTGGCTGACACGGCGGACACCGTAGACTTAACCTCCGTTGCGGAATTTACGGCAGAGTGCGACAAATCGGCAGCGGAATACAAAATAAGCAGCGCCGAAAGCTTAATTGCCTTAAGCACCGCCGTGCAGGACGGCACTTTTACGGGAGAAAGCAAAACATTCTATCTTGCCTCGGATATTGATCTTAAAGACGAGCTGTTTACTCCCATAGCATCGCAAACGTATCCCACCTACGGTTTTGCCGGCACTTTTAACGGATGCTTCAAAACCATAAGCGGTCTTAACATAACCTCCGCTTCAGGCGCAGGCGTCGGTCTTTTCGGCACCGTAAACGGAGGAACTGTAAAAAACCTCAAAGTTTCGGGTAGCGTTAAAGGAACAAACAGTAACTTTGTGGGCGGAATCGTCGGCAAAACACAGGGCAGTGTTACAATTGAAAACTGCTCTTTCGAAGGCAGCGTAACAGCAGATAAAAGCGGTTCGACAGCAGGTGCGGGCGGAATTGCCGGAAGAGTTAACGCAGGTTCTCTTACGATAACTTCATGTGCAAACCTCGCCGATATTACAGCCGCAAAGGGCGCAGCTGCGGGTATTCTCGGAACGGGTCAGGCTAATGAAATTCACATTTCTTCTTGCTACAACAAAGGAAATATAACCTCCCAGTGGAACTCTTCCGGCATATGCGCAAACAACACAAAAAACACAAGCTCCATTGATAGTTGCTACAGTACGGGTGAAATTTCAAATTCAAACGACGGCACAAACTGTGCCGGAATTTCGGCAAACTACAAAGGAACTGCTTCAAACTGTTACAGCACCCTTCCCGCCGAGGATAAATTTGCTCGCAACGCAAACGGTAAAAGCACAAAAGTTTCCGAAACTGAAATTACGGCTGAAAAGCTCGGTTCCGAATTTAAAGACACAGAAAACGGCACGCCGATATTAAAGTGGCAGGAAACCTCTGCTGAAGAACCGAAAAACCCCGAAATAAAAATCATAGGCGCTTCGGCTCTTTATATGACAACAGGCGCCCAGACAGCCGAAACTCTCACAGCGAAGCTTACTGATATTGAAGATGCTGTAACATGGGACGTTACATCGGGCAGCGATGTTATCTCGCTTTCATACCCCGAAAATCCGGACGCTCTCAATACAATTTTATACATAACCCCCGAAAAAGGCGGAAAAGCCACCGTGACGGCAACGGCAGGCGAATACAGCGATACTTTTGAAGTAGTCGTTTATCCCTACATATCGGGCGCCGAGTTCGCAGGATATACGGCAGTCGGTGAAACGGTATTTGCAAAAATCACGGTACTCGGCGGCAAGCCGTATGATTTTGACACCATGCCCGAGCTTAATATCACATGGCTTTGCTCAGACAGTATAACCGCTCCCTTTGAGCCGATAAGCGGCGCTTTTGGACGAAGCTTCACAATCCCGGAAAGCCTTGAAGGCAAATATCTTTATTACAGAATAAATAACATAACAAGCGAAAGAAATGCGCCCTCGCGCGCCGAGCTCATAACCCCGGCGGCAGACGTTGTTCTCAAAGCGGACTACGACGCTTTAACGCTTGATACGGAAGATATAAAAGCGCCGAAAACGCTCGAACTTACAAAAAAAGGAAGTCGCGGTTCCGACATCTCCTGGAGCGCCGACAGCACGCTTTTTAATGCCGAAACGGGAGAAATAACACTCCCCGAAAGCGGAATTTCCGATATAACCGTAACGGCTGAAATTTCGTATGCCGGCAGAACAAAGGAAAAGAGCTTTAAAATCCGTGTTTATTCTTTAAAACAGCTTGAAGAAGACAAAAACAACAAGCTCCTTCAAATAGACAAGGCGCTTGCTCCTCTCGGCGATTTTTACACACTCTGCCCCGAATACGGCAAAGACACAAACGTTTTTGATATGTTCTGTGCTTCCATTGCCGAGGACAGAAATGCCGATATTAAAATAAACATACAAAATATCGAAGAAATTCAGGGCGGCGCAGAAATTGCCGAAAACGGAGATATAACATATTTCTACGCAGACCCTAATACCACTCCCCTTATTCATTTCGGACGTGTTGATGTAACATTCAGACTCACTCTCCGGGGCGAATACAAGGAAATAAAAGTTCCCGTAACGATTTATTGGGACAGAGCGCGCGTTGAAAAAACCATGACAAGCGAAATCCTTGACAAAGTGGATTTTGAAAAAGACGAAAACGGTTTTGTTGAAGCGCAGAGCGATCTTTCTCTTCCGAAAGTTGTTGACGGCAAAAAATGGTGTCTCATAAAATGGACAAGCTCTGACGAAACAGCACTCTCCGTAAGCTCTGAAAACTCTCAGACTCCCGACACATTTTATAATCCTTATGCAGGCAAACTTCACCGCGGCGTTTTCGACAAAGAAGTAACTTTAACCGCCGAATTTCCGTTTGCTTATACAAGCGACGTTATAGGCTCCGAAAAGCCGATTGTTTTAAGAAAATCGTTTAAAGTTCTCGTTAAAGCCGACCCCGAAAAGGTTGCCGAAATTCAGGCTTCGCTCAACTCAAAACTTGACGCGGGCTTTGCGGCAAAGGGACTTCGCAGCGCAGTAACAGAGCAGCCGCTCACGCAGCGTGAAGACGGAAAATATATCCTCACAGACGATATTCTTTTCCCGACAACGCGTGATTTCGGCATTGACGGAAAATACTTCCCCGTAAGCATTGAAAGCAGCAACGAAGATGTTGTCTCATCTCCCGATGTAAACAACGCGGCGCGCGCAGAAGTTATCCGCCCGGCAGCAGGTCAGCCCGACGCGGAGGTTACTCTCACGCTCAAAATTACGGATCTTGATTCCGGAATGTCCGTTTCGCGCACGTTTGATTTCTCCGTTCCGGCTTTGACAAATGAAGAAATTGCAGCGGAAAAAGCGCTGATGGAAAAGGTTAAAGCACAGTATTTCGAAGGCATACGCGGCAGAAACGAGCTGGCTTCAAATATTTCGTACGACCTTTCTCCCTTCGTTGAGGTTTACGAAGAAAACGGCGGGCTTATATGGGTTCGCGATGTTAAATCTGCCGTAAATCACGGCATAGTTCCCACACCGATAAACGGCTGGGAAGAACTTGAAGCTTGGAGGCTCTTTAAATCGAGCAACCCTGCCGTAATATCGCATGAAAATCTAATTATAAACATGCAGAACAAGGCAAAAAGCGTCACGGTTTCCTCCGTTTTGTCGAGCGAAACTCTCGGAAAATACGGAAAACTTTATGCTTCGGACAACGAAAAATATGCAGCATACAAAGACCTGGCAGATCTTTATTACATTCCGGTCTCGGCAGACATTATCGTCAGAGGACGTTTAAACTACGCCGGGTCACTTCCGACTCCGGAGCCTGAAACAATATCTGTTTCGTTCACGCTTATGGACAACTCGGAAACGGTTATAAGCAAAGTTACTTATGACAACCTCGAAGAAGGCACAACCGCTTTTGACATCTTTAAAAAGGCTCTTGCCGAAAACGGCTGCACATATGAAACATACGGAAACCGCGGCAGCTATGTAACCGCCGTGACTTTGCCGGACGGCACACGCCTCGCAGCCTTTGACCGCGGCAAAAACTCCGGCTGGATGTTCAAAGTAAACGGCAAATTCCCCGACACCGCAATGGCAGGCTGCGGACTCAAGGACGGCGACTCCATGGTGTTCCTTTACACAGACGATTATGAGCTTGTAACGGAAGACAAGAAACATTCTTCATCTTCATCATCGACCGGCACATCGTCTTCTTCCGAAAGCGGCAACACAAAAGACGATAAACCGCAGGTTACGCCCGAGCCTTCAAAATCACCCGAATTTTCGGATATTTCCGGTCACTGGGCGGAGGACATTATAAAGCTTGCGGCAGAAAAAGGCTATATGAACGGCACGGCAGAGAACACATTTTCTCCCGATGCGCTTCTCACACGCGCAATGCTTGTTACAATACTTTACAATGCCGAGGGCAAACCCGAATCGGGCTCCGCAAAATTCGAAGATGTTAAAGACGGTGCATGGTATGAAAAAGCCGTTGCATGGGCAAGTGAAAACGGTCTTGTAAAAGGCGTTTCCGAAAACCTTTTCGCGCCGGATGAAAACATCACAAGAGAACAGACGGCGGCTATACTGTACAGATACGCTGTTTGGAAAAAAATCGAAGGTCTTCAGAAAGCGGCGCTAACTTCGTTTGCGGACGCTTCCGCAATTTCCGAATACGCGCGCGAAGCGCTTGAATATATTACGGGAAGCGGAATAATGAAAGGCGATGAAAATTACCTGTTAAATCCGTTGTCGGCATCAACAAGAGCTGAAATTGCAGCAATGATTATAAGACTTTTGAATTAAAAACTTCGGAAAACAAAATGGGGCTGCGGCTTTAGCCGCAGCCCCACTTTTTGTTGCGTATTAATAATATTTATTTTTTCATCATAATACCTTCGGCTCTTAAAGTTTCAACTATTCCGTCAACCACTTTCATAACCTCTTCCTTTGTGAGCGTTCTCTCGGGATGTGAGAAATATATTCTGACGGTGATTGACTTGCCGTTCTCATCTTCGTAGGTATCGATAAGCTTCACGTTTTTAATCCATTCGCAGTCTGCTTTTTTTATAGCCTCGCCGATAGGCGCAAACACAGCGGACACAAAGCTTATATCTATTTCCATTTCCGGGAAGCGCGACGGCTCGCTGTAATTAATGCCTGCGTCCTCAATATCCGCAAACCTTGCGATATCTATTTCGGCAAATACGGCAGCGCCCTTTTTGCTGAGCTTTTTCATAACCGAGGGATGAACAACCCCCATTATGCCGATTTCGCTGCCGGCGCAGATAACCGTATTGAGATTTTTTGGATGCTCATACGAATGTGCAGCCTCTGCCGCTTTAAAGCTTAGGCTCGTATGCTTTATATCGTCTGTCAAAACGGCGAGTATATCGCGCAGTTTAAGATAAAGCTCTTCGGCGGTCTTTTTCCTGTCAAACAGCGTCACGGCAAGCTTTTTACTCTCTCGGCACATGTTGTTCCCGTCCACCCCGTCAAATATTCTGCCTATTTCAAACACCGCAAATCCGTCCGAATAGTCCGTGTTTTTGCTCACCTGGCAAAGCTGTGTGGGCACAATTGAGCGGCGAAGAGTTTCAATATTCGGGTTTGTGGCATTTATAAGCTTTATATTATCCTCGATTTCGATTCCGAGAGATTTATACTCATCGTAATATTGCCACACGTATGAATGAAGCTCATGCATATCAAAGCTTTTTACGAGAATATCTTTAATTCTTTCCTCAACCGTCTTTTCCGTTTCGGGCCTTACGGGATAAAGAGGCGCAAGCGCTGTGTTGACTTCAAAATTGTCATACCCGTAGATTCTTGTGATTTCTTCTATGATATCGGCTTTAATGGTAACGTCTTTTGTTGCTCTGAAAGACGGAACCGAAACTTTAAAGTCATCGCCGCTGTTTTCAACGCCGAAACCCAGAGATTTAAGTGTTTTTACTATTCTTTCGTTGTCTATTTCAATTCCCGTATATCTGTCAACAAATGCTTTATCAAACGAAAGCTCCACCTTATCAAACGGCGCCGCATATTCGTCCGTGAGGGAGGATATAACCTCCGCACCTCTGTCCGCGTCATGCATAAGCTTCAAAAATCTGCCTATAGCGGGCACAGTCATTTCCGGATCCAAACTCTTTTCATAGCGCATTGAAGCGTCCGTTCTGTGGGAAAGGCGCACGGTTGATTTACGGATTGAAGCCGCGTCAAACGTTGCGGATTCGAGCGTGAGGCTGTCCGTGTCATCCACAATTTCAGAGTCGAGTCCGCCCATAATACCGGCAATTGCAACGGGTGTGTTGTCATTGCAGATCATAAGCGTGTTTTCGTCTATATTGCGCTCAACTCCGTCAAGAGTTGTAAACTTAAACGGCTTTTCAAAGCGCTTGATTCTTATTTTATCTATCTTGCGCGAATCAAACGCATGCATCGGCTGACCCATTTCGAGCATGATATAGTTTGTCAGGTCGGCAAGAAAATTAATTGCTCTCATACCGCAGTAGAAAAGCCTGATTCTCATATTGACAGGGCTTATTTTACGCGTTATGTTTTTAACGCTCATGCATGAATATCTGCGGCAAAGCGGATCTTCTATCTTAAGATCAAGCTGCGGCAGAGCGGAATAGTGCGCCGTATCCTCGGCATCCAAAGGCTTTAATTCTCTGCCCGATATCGCCGCAAACTCGCGTGCAATGCCGTAATGTCCCCAAAGGTCGGGGCGGTTTGTGAGAGACTTGTTGTCAACCTCAAACACAATATCGTCTATTTCATAAAAATCTTTTAAATCCGTTCCGAGAGGAATATCGTCCGTAATTTCCATAATACCCTCGTGGTTATCGCTTATGCCGAGCTCTTTCTCGGAGCAGCACATGCCAAACGACGTATATCCTGCCAGATCTCTCGGCGTTATTTCTATATCGCCTATATGTGCGCCCACTTTTGCAAAAGCCGTGACCATACCTTCTTTAACATTCGGTGCGCCGCATACAACATCTGTAAGTTTTCCGTCACCGGCGTCAACTTTTAAAAGGTGAAGCTTTTTCGAATCGGGGTGCGGCAAAACCTCTTTAATCCGAGCCGCAACAATTCCGCTTATGTCACTGCCTTTAAAGAATATTTCGTTTTCGACCTCTGCCGTGGAGAGGGAAAACTTATTTATAAGCGCAAGCTTATCAAGTCCCGATAAATCAACAAAATCGGAAATCCAGTTCATTGATAAAAACATACTGCAAGTCCCTCCTTATTCATCATCCGTAAACTGCGAAAGCACTTTTAAGCTGCCGCTGTTTAAATCTCTGATATCTTTTATGCCGTACTTCATCATTGCAAGTCTTGTAAGTCCGAGACCAAACGCAAATCCCGTATATTCTTCGGGGTCTATTCCTCCGGCTTTCAGAACCTCGGGGTGAATCATTCCGCACGGGCAAAGCTCCAGCCAGCCGCTGTGCTTGCAGGAAGGGCAACCCTCGCCGCCGCATATAAGGCAGCTTATGTCAAGCTCGAAGCCCGGTTCCACGAACGGGAAAAAGCCCGGACGCAGACGCACCTTGATATCTTTTCTGAAAACCTCGGAAAGCATTGTTTTCATAAAGAATATAAGATTTGATATTGAAATATTTTTATCCACCATAACGCCTTCCATCTGGAAGAACGTGTTCTCGTGGCACGCGTCCGTTGCTTCGTTTCTGAAGCAGCGTCCCGGGAAAATCGCTTTAATCGGCTCACCGTCATTTATAAGTCTGTCTCTGTATTTTTTGTATATGGCGTTCTGCGCCGCGGACGTCTGCGACTTTAAAAGCTGGCCGTTTTCAAGATAATACGTGTCCTGCATATCTCTCGCCGGGTGATCTTTTGGAATGTTAAGCGATTCAAAACATTCATAATCGGTTACAACCTCGCTGTATTCCTCAACCGTAAAGCCCATGGACTTGAATATATTCTCACACTCTCTCTGAACAAGCGTGATGGGATGGTATGAACCTCTTTCTGTATTGGGAGGAGTTGAAATATCAAAAAACGGCATTTTTCTGATTTCTTCATCAAGAGCCTTTTTCTTGATTTCTTCTATTTTTTCTCCCATTAATTTCTCGGCTTCGCCCTTAAGCTTATTTACAACCTGACCGAAAGTCTTTCTCTCATCCTGCGACAGGCTTTTCATATCCTTTAAAAGCGATGTGATAAGTCCGCTTTTGCCGAGATATTTAACTCTTATGCTCTCAAGAGTTTGCATATCGGATATGTTTTTAAGCTCGTCCAAAAATTTCTGTTTGATTTTCTCTGTTTTTTCAGACATTGTCTCATTCCTTTCTTTAAACAATAAAAAAGCCCGCCCCCTGTATCGGGGACGGGAATTACTTACCCGCGGTACCACCCACGTTCGGAGTTTTTTGCTCCGCTCTCAAAATGCGTTTCTGCGTGCCGCCGCACTCTCCTTATTCCAAGGCTGTTCCAAAGGTTTTCGGAGAACACTCCGATGCTGAAATTCATGCAATACGTCTGCCGCAAACGCTTCCAGCCGATGACGCCTGCTCTCTTAAGGCTATATATTACACTACTTACACATCTTCATTGCGTGCTTTTTAAATATTTTATCACAGAAAAAAAGTTTTGTCAACTTTTTTCGCAGGATTCGTCAAAAACGCCGTTTTCATCTATAAGCAGCCTGTCCACGGCCTTTATCGGGGCCGCCGGGCCGCGCGGCGCTCTGCCGCGGCCGTTCACCGGCGTTCCGCCGTCCTGCGGGCG
>USAP01000070.1 GCA_900552775.1 uncultured Eubacteriales bacterium
AGGTCGGCGAACATCATCGGCGTGGACAGCACGTCCACCGCGTAATCCTCCCAACCGAAACGCGGGTCGACGAAATCCGCATAGCTTTGTCCTCTGAGGCAACCGTCAGCGCCGCGCCGCGGCACCTTCCGGCAATACCCGTAACTTCGGGATGACCCGCATTTCCGAATATAACGACGGTATATCCTTTTTCCGTATACTCGGAAACAATATTGTGTATTTTTTTTACAAACGGACACGTCGCGTCAAAAACTTCCGCTCCGCGCGCCGCAAGTTCTTTTTCCGTTTTTTCTGGCACACCGTGGCTTCTTATTATAACCCTGTCACCCTTTTTTATCTCATTTACATCGTTTACGGGAATAACTCCCATGGAGGAAAGCCTTTGTATTTCAAACTCGTTATGAATAATCGGCCCGAATGTATATACGCGCCCCGTTGCGGCTTTTTCTTCCGCAAGCGAAACCGCACGCGACACTCCGAAACAAAATCCCGCGCTTTTTGCAACCCTTATTTCCATTTTTTAAACCAAACCTTCTGTACTATAGACTGTAAATTCTGTTCATAAGTTCCGCCGTTTTTTCGCCGAAAGCATTTTCATCAAGTTTTTCTTTTATTTCAATCGGCTCGCCCACGGTAATTCTGATTTTTGAAAAAATTCTGTAATTTGTGTCTATATGCACGGGATAAATCGGCACACGGGCAAGATATGCAATTTTCACCGCGCCCTTTTTGGCTCTTGCTTTTTTGCCTTTTCTGACCCTCGTTCCTTCGGGATATATGCAAAGGACACCGCCGTTTTTCAAAAGTCTTACGCTGTCCATTATAACACCCGCGTCCGTTCTGTCACGCGACAAAGGCATGGCGCCGAAAGATGAAATAAGCGCTCCGAACGGTTTAAACTTAAAAAGTTCCGCCTTGGCAAGAAAAAAAATCTTTCTGTGCGTTGTAAAACAAGCCGTCATAACCGGATCCCAGTTCGAGAAGTGATTGGGAGCCAACACAAAACCGCCTTTTTCGGGAAGCGACTCCGTATTTACGGTTTCTATCCTGAAAAACAGTCTCAATAAAACGTTTAATATGCAAATTATAAAATCTCTGAACATTTATAAAACCTTTCTGAAACCGGCTTCTTTAATACTATCTGAAGCTGCTGTACGCCGTTGCGGCAGACATACTGTATCCTTTTGCCGCTGCAAGCTCGCTTACGGTTACAAGCTGAAAGCCTCTTTTAAGAAGTTCGGGAACTATTGTTTTAACAGCTTCGGCAGTGGGCATATATATGTCATGCATAAGCACAATATCCCCGTCTTTGGCCGAAGAAAGCACGGCATCTATATCTTTTTGCGTGTCTCTTGTCTTCCAGTCAAGCGTGTCTACAGACCAAAGTATAAGCGGCATTGAAGCGGCAGCCTTAACAGTGTCATTATATGAGCCGTACGGCGGACGCAAAAGTCCGGGCGCACTGCCGCAGGCAAGCGAAATCTCCGCGCTTGAAGTGCGAATCTGGCTTGCAATATCCCATGATGAAAGCTTTGCAAGATTCGGGTGACTGTATGTATGCGTTCCTATTTCGCAGCCCATTTCGCACGCTCTTTTTGTCACAAGCGGATATTTTGCAACTTCACTCCCGAGCTGGAAGAAAGTTGCGCGCACGCGGTATTTTTCGAGTACGTCCAGTATAACGGGTGTTGCGGAAAGCGAGGGCCCGTCATCAAATGTCAGCGAAACCATGGGGCGAGCCGGATCTACTCTCAGCGGATGACCGAACCACCCTGCCGCTCTGTACGCTTCAAGCTCCGCAAGGTATATGAGAGCCGAATTTCCTTTGCCGTCAAAAATAACCGCGAGTGTGTCATCTCTGTTTTCAAACCACCCTACGGCAAGATAAGCCGGTATCTCGGCTTTAAAATGCGTTTCGCTTCTGCCATCGGGTGCATAAACCGTCTGAACGGTATCTTCAAAATTATCATACCAGCCAACAGCCTTGTACGCCTCCAAATCACTCTCATAAATCTGCGCAATTCTGCCGTCGGGCGCATAAATTGTCACAACTTCCTGTGCCGATACCAATGACATTGCCGCTGCAAGCGCCATCCCCGCACACAAACTCTTTAAAATCTTTTTCATTTGTTACACCGCCGTTTCAAAAAATAAAATAGCGTTTTTGCTTTTGTATATTGTATCACAAATATACAGAAAAAGAAATAGTTTTTTTATTTTTTTGCAAATTTCTTTTGTAACAAACTTTTAACATTTTTTTTTGCAAATGGTATTACAATTCACTTCAATATAGTGTATAATTATATTTAGAAAACGTCAGAAACGGATAAGAGGTGTTAAGGTGAGCTTTTTTACTGCCGCGGCAGACTATATCAGAAAGTTTTTTCTGGTTGTCCGCCCCATGGATTTTGTTGACATTATAATAGTTGCATACGTCTGCTACAAAGCCATAAAACTTGTGCGCGAAACACGCGCCGTTCAGCTTGTCAAAGGTCTTTTGGTGCTTGTGATTGTCATGCAGATAAGCCATTGGCTGCAGCTTAATACCATAAACTACATACTCCGCAACACAATGCAGGTAGGTGTTGTGGCTCTTTTGGTTGTTTTTCAGCCGGAGCTGCGCCGTGCTCTCGAAAAAGTCGGAAGAAGCAATATTTCAAATATTTTAAACCCGGCGGACAACAAAATTTCCGATGTGGCGGATGCAATCTCGGAAGCGGCGGAGTCTATGTCGCGCGACCGCGTTGGTGCTCTGATCGTTCTGGAGCGTGAAACGCGTCTCGGCGATATAATAAATTCCGGAACGATTTTAAACGCCGCTGTAAGCGCGCCGCTTCTTATAAATATTTTTGTTCCGAACACTCCTTTGCATGACGGAGCCGTTATAATCCGCGGAGATATAATAGTTTCCGCATCGTGCATACTGCCCCTGACACACAACGATTCTTTGAGCCGCGAACTCGGCACGCGCCACCGCGCCGCTCTCGGAGTTACGGAAAACTCGGACTGTGTGGTTGTGGTTGTAAGCGAGGAAACGGGCAAAATCTCCGTTGCGACGGACGGGAAAATGACGCGCAATCTCACGCCCGACGCACTCAGGAGAATGATTGTTTCTCTCATGACAAGTGAGGCGCAGCTCAAAAAAAAGGATATAAAGAACTGGAGGGAGAGGCTAAGTGGTAGAAAAAATAAAAAAGCCTGATTTTTTACTGCGTGTACTTTCGGTATTTCTTGCCGTTTTGATGTGGCTTTATGTGTCTTATGCCGAAAATCCCGAAATGGAAATATGGTTTCACGGAGTAACGCTGACATACATAAATTCAGAGGGTCTGCGTGACAAAAATCTCATACATGTTTCATCCTCTTCACCCGAAACCATCTCTCTTAAAGTCCGCGGCAGCAGAAAGGCGCTTCTTTCGCTTTCCGCACACGATATTTCGGCAACCGTTGACCTTTCCGGAATATACGCCCCGTCACAGTATTCTCTTCCCGTGACGGTTGGATTCCCGATAGACGGCCTTTCGGTTGTGGACAAAAAGCCGTATAACGTCACGGTGTCGATTGAAACGATAGTCAAAAAAGATTTCAAAGTCGACCCCGTTATAAACGGAACTCCCACAGACGGATATGTTGTATCGTCATATTCGTCAAGCGTTGAAACGGTAACCGTTGCATCATCGCAGAAAATTATAGACAGTATAAGCCACGCGGAAGCATGCATTGATATTGACGGCGCATTTTCCAAAAAAAGCACGCCGGCTGAGATAAAAATCATTATGAACGACGGCTCCGAGCTTAAAAACGAAACGGCATATCTTTCAAACACATATTCGACAATAAGCGTAGATGTAAACCCCGCGGCAGATGCCGCGGTAGAACCCGTGGTGGTTGTGCCCGAAGGATTTAAGGCAGAGGTGACCGCAGATCCGAATGTAGTCAAGGTTGCCGCACCGCAAAGCACTCTGCAAAAATCAAGTACCGTAAAAACGCTTCCCGTTTACCCCGATGCACGTGAAGGCGCGCAGACAATTACCGCTGTTCTCAATTTGCCCGACGATGTTCAGACTGCCGACGGCAGAGACAGCGTCACACTTCAGATAAATCTCACGGCGGAGGGTGATTCAAACGGATAGCGTAACAAAAAAGCTGACATGCTTTGACCCCGAAGCGATTTTTACATGCGGTCAATGCTTCAGATGGACCAAAAACGAAGATAAAAGCTTTACGGGCGTTGCCTTGGGGCGCGCCCTGCGTGTTTTTAAAGAAAACGGCGAAATAACTTTTGAAGGTACAAACGAAGACGAATTTGATTCCGTCTGGTGCGGTTATTTTGATATAGACAGAGACTATAACAAAATTACAAACACGCTTTCAGGCATAAAAAATATGAAAAGCGCCGTAACATACGGCAGCGGAATCAGAATATTGCGTCAGGACTTTTTCGAGTGTCTGCTGTCTTTCATAATTTCGGCAAATAACAACATTCCCAGAATACAGGGTATAGTTAATAAAATGAGCGAGCTTTGGGGAAATGAAATTACATTCAAAGGCGAAAAATATTACACATTTCCCACGCCCGACGCGCTTTACGGCATAACGGCAGGGGATTTGGCTCCGCTGCGCTGCGGCTACCGAGCGCCGTATCTTGAAAAAACAATTGCCGCGTACTGCCGCGGCGATATTTCGGCGGAGGAAATAAACTCTATGAACACTCCCGATGCGCGCCGCGCACTTTTAAAGCTTTGCGGCGTAGGGCCCAAGGTGGCGGACTGTGTACTGCTTTTTGCTTTTTCGAGATTTGATGTATTTCCCGCTGATGTATGGATAAAACGCGTCATGCACGAGCTTTACGGATGCGAGGAAAAAAATGCCGCCGAATGCGGCACGCGCCTTTTCGGCAATCTTGCCGGAATTGCACAGCAGTATTTATTTTACGAGAGAAGGGATAATGCAATATGAGAATGCGAAAAAAGAAAAATCTTGATTCGAGACTTTCCGCAGTTTCGGATTATTTTATAAAAGACCTGTCAGAATTTGAAAATTTTGACGGGGTGTATCTTGAAATCGGCTGCGGCAAAGGAAAGTTTATCACAGAAAACGCCTTGCTGCACCCGGATATTTTATTTGTTGCGGCAGAAAAGGTAAGTTCGGTTATACTTCTTGCAGCAGAAAAAGCCGCGGCGCAGAATATTAAAAACATCCGTTTTTACTGCGGCGATATTATAAACCTTTCGCAAATTGAAAACTCTCATTTCTGCGACAGGATTTACCTTAATTTCAGCGACCCGTGGCCGCGCGGCAGACATGCCAAGCGCCGCCTTACAGCGGACGGATTTTTAGAGCTTTACAAAAAGCTTTTAAAACCGGGTGCCGAAATACATATGAAAACCGACAATACCGAGCTTTTTGATTTTTCGCTCGAAACGTTTGAAAAAAACAGCTTTTCACTTTCCCATGTGACGCGTGACCTGCACTCCGAGCCCGAAAGCGGAAATATTATGACCGAATATGAAACAAACTTTTCATCTCAGGGCATTCCGATATGCAGACTTATTGCAAAAATTATTTAAAAAATTCAAACAATCACTTTCGACTGAATAATACAGCAGGGCGCACACAGCCGTATGTACTGCCGGCAAGGCGTCCGTTGTAATATACCGACCCGTCATCGCGAACACATGCAACACAGTTTTGATCGGCACCGGGTGACCGCAGCCACCACCAGCAATTGCCGCTTCTTCCGTTTACATACGCTCCGTTGGCAGCCGCATATTTTGTCGGTTCACACATTTTTTCATCATCTGATGAAAAATACTTATTCACTTCATTTGTGCTGAGCAAAAATATTTCAGCAGATATATTACCGCTGCCTTGAATTACAGACCTCTCGGCGGAGCTGAAGGTCTCTTTCGGAAAAATTTTATTCATCCATGTCATGAGAGAACACTCTTCCCATGCCGCATAAATATATGTAGAGTTATATTGCTTACAATCCAGCCCATACTTACTTATCATAAGCACTCTGCTGTCTGTTTTATCAAGCACAAGCCAATCTATAGGTTCTTTGCCGTTTGACAAATCATTATCTTGTTCATACATGCCGAATTGTATACAATCCCCGACAGAAGAAGCGGTAATTTTTTCTTCAAAATGAATTCTCCTTTTCGCAAAATTTGTTACCGAAATAATTGTAACAGCCAGCACAAAAACGGAAACAGCAAATACAGCAGCTTTCTTTATTCTTTTGGCGTTGCGTTCTTTTTTCCAACAGACGTCTTCTTCATGCTGCGATATTTCACGCTTTTTTCCGCACAATTCATGAACACCGACCGCCGCATCGCTTTTATTCAGCTCAATTGTTTTGCCTCTCATTTCGCTTTTGAATACTGACATTTTTACCACCCTCATTTTAATATTTTTCATTTGTCGTTTTTCTCATAGATTAAGCTTGCAAATTACACATAATATAGATTATGTGGTATAATTTTACTCTATAATTACAACATATGTTTTAATTATATTATCAAATACAGTTTAAGTCAAGAAATCCGGCTCTTTTTCGAGAAACAAAGGATAATCAGACAAAAAATGAGGATAAAAAAATCTTGTTGGGTAAAGTTTGTACCACTATATTATGTGGTATAATTGGAATGTTAAAAATTCCGGAAAACAAAAAAGGGGATGTTTGTATCCCCTCTTCTTTTGGCTTTTTAACATGTGTCTCAGACACTATCCACTCGATATGCCTTTACACCCTCTCAAAATACGGAAGCACCTCAAGGGGCGCGTCAACGCACACGGTTTTTCCCCCGTCGTACACCTCCGAGCCGCGGAAGCGCCACCTTCCTTCCGGCAGGCAAACCTCTTTTTTCCTTGCGTCCTTTTTAATTACGGGTGCGGAAATTATATCTTCGCCCAGCATAAACTGATCCTTTATATTTTCATATCCGCAATGAGGATAATTATATTCCATAGAGCGCAAAATCGGCTCGCCGTCCTCCTCGGCTTTTTTAACCAGCGCAACGATTTTGTCGGCAAAAAGGCTGTGAAGCTTTGCCGCGCTACGCACCGCGTCAAGCATTTTCGGAGAAAGAGCCTCCCACGGCGCCCACGAAAATTGCATCATCGGGAAAAGCGCGCTGCACTGCGCCATTCTTACAAAAAGCTCTTCGTCTATGGGCAGATTTTTTGCGCGGTGCATCCACTCTCCGCCGCCTATCATATCCGGGCATATGAAGGGATGTCCCAAGATTCCCTGCATAAGCGCATACGGAATAAGTGTGTCAAGCCCGTCGTTGTCCCATGAATGAAATCTGTCTCTTATGCGCTGAATCGTGCGCTTTCCTCCGCCCATAAAAGTGTCTTTGTATTCGTGAAACGCATACTGTGCGCCGAAGTCGTTCCACGCAATATTCCTCTCATTCGGGGTGTGATCGCGGTTTACCTCGCCGATAACGTTTATTCCGTAGTCGTTTACCTGTCCCCCGTCAAATTTGAAACCGTCTACGCCGTAATCTTTCATCAGCGCGTCAAGCTGCTTCTTCATAAAAGCTCTGTCACAATCCTTTGTAAAATCGAGCAAAAAGCTGTAGCCGTCCCACCAATGCGACAGCGCAGGCTCTCCGTCAGCTGTTCTCAAAAATATTTTATCATAGTTTTCGGGATTAAATTCTTTCATAAGGTTGGCGTTATAAAACAATCTGCCGTTGGGCGTTACAAAGGGCACAACCCAAAGCATAACCTTAAACCCGAGCGAGTGAAGCTCATTTATCATTCCCTTCGGATCGGGAAATTTCAGCTCGTCAAAGCGCCAGTCGCCGTAGCTGCGCTGCCACCCCTCGTCTATCATGAAAACTCCCGGCTCAAAGCCGTTTTTTATTATATCGTGAGCATACCTCAAAACATCTTTTTGATTCTGTTCATAAATAAACTGCATCCACGTGTTGTACTGCGGAGTCTTAAAAAATTCCGTCGGCAGCATATTTCCGCGCGGAGGGAAATATTTATGCATTGCCCCGACGTAAGCCGAGCGCAGCGTCGAGCCGAACTGCTCTTCACGCACATTATCGCCTTCTATTTCAATTTTTCCGTCTTCAATCGAAATTTCAAAATGTCCTTTCTGCAGGATGTCGGCAAACAAGGTTGCTGCAAGATGTTTCTTATATTCGTTCTTGTCCTCGGCAATCCACATTCGTTGCCATTGGCTTGGCGACACCACACGAGGTTGCAGCTTGTCTGCGCCATCAATAGTGGCTGCACACAGAATGACATCGTTCTTTGCCTTGAACACGTTCACTTTCTGTATGCGGTTCATGTCCACCTCGTT
>USAP01000071.1 GCA_900552775.1 uncultured Eubacteriales bacterium
ATAACTCGGATCATCGCGATGCCTTTGAAGAAGGCAAAGCTGAGGGGCGTAAAGAGGGAGAGGCCAAAGGCCGTAAAAAGCTACGAAGAAATGAGCGCTTATGCTGCAAAGGAACTTGCTGCGGCTATAAAAGCTAAACCTCAGTTTGTGCTCGGCCTTGCAACGGGCTCCACACCTGTGGGTATGTATAAAGAGCTTGTTGCGATGAACAAAAGCGGCGAAGTGGATTTCTCTGGCGTTACAACATTCAACCTCGACGAATACTATCCGATAAAGAGAGACAATTCGCAGAGCTATTACACATTCATGTACGAGAATCTTTTCTCGCATATAAACATTGATCACAAGAACGTTCACCTTCCGAACGGTGAAGCTGAAGATCCGGAGGCGGAAGGCGCTCAGTATGACGCTATGATCCGCGAAGCCGGCGGTGTTGACATTCAGATCCTCGGAAGCGGCGTAAACGGTCATATAGGCTTTAACGAGCCTGACACATCGCTTATCACGGGAACACATAAAACGGCTCTTACGCAGAACACAATTGAAGTAAATTCCAGATTCTTCAACGATATTTCCGAGGTTCCCACACACGCGCTTACAATGGGTATGAAAACAATATTCGAAGCGCGCAGAATTATAATTCTTTTAAACGGAGACAACAAAGCTCCCATTCTTGACGCTATGTTCTCCGGCAGAATTACAACTCAGATTCCGGCAACTTTCCTTGCTCTTCATAAAGATGTTACGGTTGTAACAGATGAAGCAACGGCAGCTAAAACCGAGATTTTCGGATAATACATATCTTAGGGATGTGAGATACTTATGAAAAAAATCGCATTTTTGCTTTTTTTGTGTATTTTAATATCTCTTGGCGGATGCGGTGAAAAAAGGGGTGCGGAAAATACTCCCGCCCCCACCGTTGTGCCCAAAAGCGCCGCAATGAGCGCACCGGAGGGGAGCATTTCCTTTAAAGTGCGCAACTCTATCGGCGGAGATATTTATGAGATGAACATAAGTCCCAATTCTCTCGATGAATTCGGGGAAGACGTTTTGGGCGAAAGTATTCTTAAAAACGGAGAAGAAACGGACGCTTATTTTATGCCGCCCGATTCTTATTCATACTGGGATCTGCGCGTGCTTACCGAGAACGGAAACATATATACATGGCAGAACATCGAGTTTGGAAAAATATCTTATATTGAGCTTCGGCTCGGAGAAAACGGCCCGGAATTTACGGCTGAATAAAGGAGAAAAAACGTGTATACAGCTGACAATTGGAAGGACTATGAGGTGCTTGATACGGCACACGGAGAAAAGCTTGAAAGATGGGGGAATGTATTGCTCAGACGCCCCGATCCGCAGGTAATATGGAAAAAAGAGGGCAATCCTGCACTTTGGAAAAAGGCAGATGGATTTTACCACAGAAGCAAGAGCGGCGGCGGAAGCTGGGAATTTTCAAAAAAACTTCCCGACAGATGGCAGATAAGCTACGGAAAGCTTAAGTTTTTTGTGAGACCTACAGGCTTTAAACATACCGGACTTTTTCCGGAACAGGCCGTAAACTGGGACTATATCGGCAAAAAAATTTCGGGAGAAACGAGAAAAATAAACGTTTTAAACCTTTTTGCATATACGGGCGGCGCCACGCTTGCGGCTGCGGCTGCGGGAGCGGATGTTGTTCATGTTGATGCGTCAAAAGGCATGGTTTCGTGGGCTAAAGAAAATTTGGAGCTTTCGGGACTGCGCGACAGATATGTAAGATTTATTGTTGACGACTGCGAAAAATTTGTTGCGCGCGAAATAAAAAGAGGTCATTTTTATGACGGAATAATTATGGATCCGCCGTCGTACGGAAGGGGACCCGGCGGAGAAATGTGGAAGATGGAAGACAGGATTTACGACCTTGTAAAACTTTGCTCCAATCTTTTGAGCGATAACCCTTTGTTTTTTATAATAAATTCGTATACCACGGGTCTTGCGCCCACGGTAATTAAAAATATTATATCCCTTGCGCTGTCAGGAAAAGCGGAGGCTGAAGAAATCGGTCTTCCGGTGACATCATCCGGAATTTTTCTGCCATGCGGTGCAACGGGCAGAATGATTGTTTAGGAAAGAAATATGATTAAAACCGAGAATTTATCCTTTTCGTACGGAGAAGGACAAAGTGTGCTTAATGATATAAATATAGAAATTGAAGACGGCGCATTTGTTGCCGTTTTGGGGCATAACGGATCAGGAAAATCCACGTTTGCCAAGCATCTTAACGCAATTTTGCTGCCGACGGGCGGCAAAGCGTATGTTTTCGGCACGGACACTTCGGATGAAAATATGCTTGACGAAATAAGAAGGCATGTGGGAATGGTTTTCCAAAATCCGGATAACCAGATTGTGGCAACGGTGGTTGAGGAGGATGTGGCATTCGGACCCGAAAATCTGGGCGTTGAGCCGAGTGAAATTAAAAGGCGCGTGGATGAGGCGCTGAGCCTTGTGGGCATGTCTGAATTTTCACATGCCGCACCGCATAATCTTTCGGGCGGACAGAAGCAGAGAATTGCAATTGCAGGCATTATAGCCATGCAGCCTTCGTGTATTGTGTTGGACGAGCCGACGGCGATGCTTGACCCTTCGGGAAGACGTGAGGTTATGGACACCGTAAAGCGTTTAAATCGCGAAAAGGGCATAGGTATTGTGCTTATAACGCATTATATGGACGAGGCAGCGGAAGCTGAGAGAGTAATCGTTATAGACAGCGGCAGCGTGGTTTTGGACGGCACTCCGCAGGAGGTTTTTGTGCAGTACGACAAGCTGCGTTCTCTAAGGCTTGATGTGCCTCAGGTGACGGAACTTATGCATAAGCTCAAAGCGGCGGGGCTGCCGGTTAATGAGAAAATAATATCGGAAGACGATTGTATAGATGAGCTTTTAAAGCTCCTTAAAAAATAAAAAGGAAATTTTGGAATGATCGAACTTAAAAACGTTAGCTATGTGTATTCCGAAAGCGGACCGTTTGAAAGTACGGCACTTGACAATGTGTCACTTAAAATAGAAGACGGGGTTTTCTATGCGCTTATAGGACATACGGGAAGCGGAAAAACAACGCTTGTTCAGCTTATCAGCGGACTTTTAAAACCCATCGCCGGAGAAATTTTGATGGACGGGGTCAATATAGCGGACAAAAAAATAAAGATGCGCGATATACCGAAGAAAATCGGTGTGGTGTTTCAGTATCCCGAGTATCAGTTTTTTGAAGAAACGGTTTATAAAGACATTGCATTCGGACCGCGCAACATGGGTCTCGGCGAGGACGAAATAAAAAAACGTGTACTGAGCGCGGTGCGCGCCGTCGGACTTTCGGAAGATATTCTGGAATCATCTCCGTTTGAGCTTTCCGGCGGACAGAAAAGACGCGTTGCGATTGCCGGAACGATTTCTATGGAGCCTGATGTGCTTATTTTGGACGAGCCCACGGCAGGACTTGACCCCGGCGGCAGAGACGATATATTAAATGAAATCAAAAAGCTTCATTCGGAAAAGAAAATAACGGTTATACTTGTTTCGCACAGCATGGAAGATGTTGCAAAAACCGCTGAACGCGTCATAGCTGTAAACCGCGGCAGACTTGCAATGGAAGCGCCTGTACGCGAGGTTTTTTCGCGCGGTGAAGAGCTTCGTAAAATGGGACTTTCCGTTCCGTGCATAAGCCGCGTGGCGGACAGGCTGCGCAAAGCAGGTGTAAATATACGCGGAGATATTTTCACGGTTGACGAGGCTGTTGCGGAAATAGTTTCACTGGCGGGAGGGAAGACTTTATGATTCGCGATATAACGCTCGGTCAGTACTTCCCCGGGGATTCGGTGATACACAGGCTTGACCCGAGAACAAAAATTATTTGGACGTTTTTTTATATAATATTGTTGTTTTTTATGAAAACGGCAGTGGGATTTGCAGCTTTTATCGTGCTTACGGCAGTGATTATTGCGCTTACCAAAATTAAAGTTAAATATATTCTGCGCGGAATAAAGCCTGTTCTTTTTCTGCTGATTTTTACTTCTCTTATCAATATTTTTATGACGGGAGAAACACCTCTTTTTAAGATATGGTTTTTGACGGCTACAAAAGAAGGTGTGATTTTTGCGGCTCTTATGGCTTTAAGGCTTGTGCTGCTTGTTGCGGGAACATCGCTTCTGACGTTCACAACATCGCCGATAAGCCTGACAGACGGTATAGAAAGACTTATGTCCCCGTTTTCAAAAATAGGCGTTCCGGCGCATGCCATTGCAATGATGATGACAATAGCGATTCGCTTTATACCTACCATATTGGAGGAGACGGACAAGATTATGAAGGCGCAGAAGGCAAGGGGCGCAGACTTTGAGAGCGGCAGCATTGTTTCGCGTGCGCGCGCCATGACGCCCATATTGATTCCGCTTTTCATAAGTGCGTTCCGCCGCGCGGACGAGCTTGCGATAGCCATGGAATGCAGATGCTACCGCGGCGGAGAAGGAAGAACGAGACTTCATGAACTGAAAATGCAAAAACGCGATATTGCGGCGCTTTTAAGTATGCCTTTTGTTGCCGCAGTTATAATACTGATTCAAAAAATGTTTTAGAGATATTAATTAAAAACAGGGTGTAAACTTATGAACGAGCGCAATATAAGGCTTGAGCTTATGTATGACGGTACGGCGTACCACGGTTTTCAACGCCAGAAAAACGGACTGACAATTCAGGAATGTATTGAAAACGCTATAAAAAAACTCACGGGTGAGGAATCCGTGCTTTATGGCTGCGGAAGAACGGATGCAGGTGTTCATGCGGAAAACTATACAGCGAATTTCCGCAGCTTTTGCCGCATTCCTTGTGAAAATCTTCCGGCGGCACTCAATACGGCGCTGCCCGAAGATATAAGGGTTTTTTCGGCATGCGATGCACCGGCGGAATTTCATTCAAGATACGGTGCGGTTGAGAAAACATATGCGTACAGGATTTTCACCGGGCGCGTTCAAAATGTGTTTATGAGAAATTACAGCTGGTTTTTTCCGTCAGAGCCTGATTTGGATGAAATGCGCCGCGCCGCGGCATATTTTTTGGGCGAACATGATTTTAAGGCTTTTATGTCTTCAGGCTCGCCGAGAAAATCTACGGTGCGGAAAATAACCGATTTAAAAGTCGTAAAAGACGGAGACCTCTTTGAGATTGAAGTTTCGGCAAACGGTTTTTTGTACAATATGGTAAGAATTATTGCCGGCACGCTTATGTATGTCGGCTGCAGAAGAATAAGGCCGGACGATATTCCGAAAATAATTGAGTCCGGCAAGCGGGAAAATGCCGGTGTTACAGCTCCGCCGCAAGGCTTGCGGCTTAAAAAAGTTTTATACTGACGAAGGGGAAAGTGCCATGGGCGAATTGATTGAACTTAAAAAAATCAAAGACGGAAAAAGCAAAAAAGCATATTATATTTTGGCGGTGCTTTTGCTTGCAACGGCGGCGCTTATTTATGTTAACGTGGCTCACAGTGCTTATAAAAAAGTACTTAAGCTTGACAACGCGTCTATAATGAGCCTTGAAAATTCGTCGTATAATTTCGGCAAAACAAGCAGCAATATAATAGTGTGTGGACAGGAAGGACTTTCCGCAATAAATAAAAACGGAGAGATTCAGTGGAAATTTTCTTCAAACGCCGTTTCTCCACTTCTTTCATCTGAGGGTGATTACTGCCTTTATTCTGATATGGGCGCTTTTAAGACCACTCTTGTAAACGGCGGCAAAGAAGTATATACACTTAATTCGTCATATGAGATTATTACGGCATCGGTAAACAAAAACGGGTATTTTGCCGTGGCTTCAAAGGAAAGAGGTTTTAAATCTCAGGTTGCGGTATTTTCCGCGTCCGGAGAGCAGATATACGCATGGCATTCGGTTAATTATTACGTTCTTGCGGTTTGCGTGACGGACGATAACAAGGGAATGTTTGTTTCGGTTTTAAATGCCGACAACGGGGGAGACAACCTCTGCTCTGTGCTTTATTTTAACTTTAAAGATGAAGAACCGGCAGTAATTCAAAACACGGAGGGCAATATGGTTTCCGTGCTGAAGAATACCGAAAACGGTGTACTTGCGGTGGGAGACGCGGCAATGTTAGGATACACACGCGGCGGAAAAACTGATTTTTGCACTGATTATGAAGGAAGAACGCTTTTTGAATATGCTGCAACAAACAATACGGTGGTTTTGGGACTTTCGGCTTCCGCGTCTGACGGAGGACTCGGCGGCTCCGTGATCGAGTCGTACAGCACCGGAGGCGTTAAAAAAGGCGCATACAGACTTGACGGTGAAATAAAATTTCTTGACGCAGACAGCGGAAAGATACTCGTAAATTCAGATGACGGCGCATATATATTAACGGACAGCTGCCGTTTAAGCGGAAGTCTTACTTTTGAAAACGAAGTTCGGGAGGGTCTTGTTTTCTCGGGAGGGAAAAAGCTTTTGCTTGTAAACGGCTCCAGCGTAAATATTTATGATATAAAGTGAGGGAATCTTATGTTTGCGGACATTTTGGTTGTTCTTGCAGTGGCGATAACTGCACTTGACGGAAAACGCAGAGGACTTGTAAAAACTTTTCTCGGCCTGTTCGGAACGCTTGCGGCGGCAATTGCCGCTTCGTTTCTCAAAAAGCCGGCATATGAATTTCTCAGCAAAACGCCGCTTTTTGAAAACTTAAGAAGATCTGTGGAAAGCGGTGTATCAGAGAAATTTACGGCTGACGGCGCGGCAGGGATACTTTCAGGTGCTGCAAAGACGGCAGGCGACGCTGCCGGAAGCACGGCTGCGGATATTATTTTGCCTGTTATAAGCGCGGTTATGGTTTTCATAGCCGTAATAATTGCGTTTAAAATACTTGGTTTTTTCCTTGACGGAGTGGTTCATCTTCCGGTTTTAAAACAAATTAATTCGGCAGGCGGTCTGATTTTGGGAGTTGTATTCGCACTGCTTCTTATTTATGCGGTGTTTGCGCTTTGGGGCTGCTTTACACTTTTTGAAATGCCAGCGCAGCTTACGGATTCGGTTCTGGCAAAATCTATGTTTTCAAATAATATATTACTGATACTTTTTTCAAAATAGTTTTAATCTTTTAAACTGAAACGGAGGATGAAAGATGGATTATATACAAAGAGCGCTGTCGGGTGACGGAATGGTGCGTGCCGCCGCTGCGATAACAACTGATATGGCGGAGAAGGCGCGCGAAATACACGGTCTTTCCAAAACTGTTACGGCGGCAATGGGGAGAACGCTCACTCTTTCGGCACTTATGGGATGCCAAATGAAAGGTGACAGCGATTCTCTTACGGTTATGATAGACGGAGGCGGTCCTGCCGGAAGAATTACAGCGGTGGCAAACAGCGAAGCCGAGGTTAAAGGCTATGTTACAAATCCCGAGGCGGAGGCAGAGCCTAAAAACGGCAAATTAAACGTCGGCGGAGTTGTCGGGACGGACGGTTTTCTGACAGTTATCAGAGATTTCGGACTTAAAGAACCGTATGTCGGCAAGGTTCGTCTTGTAAGCGGTGAAATAGGAGACGATGCGGCGGCATATTTTGCGCAGAGCGAGCAGATTCCGTCTATTGTGGCTCTCGGCGTTTTGATGAACCGTGACTGTACCGTAAAAGCTGCCGGAGGTCTTATAGTTCAGGCGATGCCCGGAGCGGATAACGAATGTATAGAAAAACTTGAAAAGTTTGTGGCTGAGCTGCCGCCCGTGACAACGCTTATATCAGGCGGAGCAACACCCGAAGATATGATAAATGCCGCACTTTCGCCATTCGGCTCTTATACAATGCAGCGTTTTGAAACGTCTTATAAGTGCGACTGCTCGAAAGAACGCATAGAACGTGCGCTCATAAGCCTCGGCAAGGACGAGCTTTCGGATATTATAAAAGAGCAGGGCAAGGCGGAAATGACTTGCCGCTTCTGCAACAAAAAATACACAGTTGACAAAGAAAGGCTTACGGAGCTTTTAAAAAGCATTTCCTGACACCAAAATAAATCTCCTTCATATTATATAAATGTAAAAAATCTTACGTCTGCGCTTTGTGCAGATGGTTGAAAAGGAGATTGTTTATTGAAAAGCAGACATTTTTTCGCGGGAGTAAATTCGCCTCAGGGTTTTTTTTCGTGCTTTGACGATATTGCTTCCGACAAGAAATGCGTAAGAAAAATTTATT
>USAP01000072.1 GCA_900552775.1 uncultured Eubacteriales bacterium
AAATCATTAAAATCATTTTCCTGATACTGGCTGCAGGACTTATTTTATCCTGTACCTTCAGTTTGGGAGCGTTTGCAGAAAGCGATAACCATCAGGACCTTTTGCAAAAGCTTGAAATAATCGTAGAAGATTTTGACGCCGAAAAAGATATAACCTTCGGTAAGTTTGTTGAGGCGGCAATGGGGCTTACGGGCGTTTCGTATCAAAGCGCGCAAAAGCAGTCGCCTTTTACGGACGTGAGTATTCACGACAGCTATTTCGGAGCGGTTAATGCTGCATACGATATGGGTATTATTTCCGGTCTTGGCGACGGAACAGCAGGCGCGAAAAAAAACACTTACCGCAGACAGAGCAGCGAAAATTCTTGTATGTATTTTGGGGTATGAGCCTTATGCAAAGGCTTACGGCGGCTGGCCGGCTGGATATCTTGCGACAGCTTCGACGCTCGGTGTTTTCAAGGGCGTAGTAACGGACAATGTTTTTTCAATCAATGGTGCGACGGCGGCAAAGCTTATATACAATTGTCTTGATATTGACATATTGAGCCGTGTCGGATTCCCGGAGGAAAAATATGAAACTATAGAGGGCGAAAATCCTCTTAACAAGTGGCTTCACTGTAAAAAAATCACAGGTATTGTGACCTCGAGCGCGCGTATGGCAATGAAAGGCTTTGCTTCCGCCGAGGAGGGCAAGGTGACAATAGACGGCGCATTATTTGAAGATGCAATGGGCACCGCAGCGGAGCTTGTCGGCTGCAAGGTCTCGGCATACAGCAGAGAAAATGACGGAATCAACAGCCTTGTAGACGCAAAGCTTTTAAAAAACGCTAAAGAATATTCGGTTTATTCCGACGAGGTTGACAGTAAAACAGATGATACAAGGCTTTGCTGTTATTTGGATGATAATACATTTAAAACCATTAAGCTTAAAAGCGATGCCGTAATATTTAAAAACTATGAGCTTCGTACGGACGGCTTAAAAGCAAACCTTCCTTTGAAAGGGTCGCTGCGTCTTATTGATTATGACGCAGACGGCTTTGCGGATGTTGTGTATATAAGTGAAAGCAGAACATATGTTGTTAAAGAGGTAAATGAGTTTAACAAAATAATCTATGATAAATTCGACGAAGACCCGCTTTCGCTCGGTAAAAACGAAGGCATCTTTAAAATCCGCAAAGACGGCGCAGAGATAGACCTTTCCGAGATTAAGCCAAATGACGTTTTAACCGTTACAAGAGTATCGGACGGAAGCTATACCGACATTGTTGTTTCATCAAAAAAGATAAGAGGTGTGATTGATGAGGTGTCTGAAAAATCAATCACGATAAACGGAAAAACATTTGAAATACTGCCTCAGAACAAGAGCAGGCTTGCCGCTCTTTCATCGGGTAAAAACGTTGTGCTGCTGCTCGATTCCGAATTAAAGGCTGCCGGCTATACCGAAAATCTTTCCGGCTCCGACAGCGCATACGGCTACATAATTACCTTTGCCGATGAAGCGAAGGGCCTTCAAAAGGGCAAAAATATTTCTTTCAGAATGTTTACGGCAAAGGGGAGCGTCGAAACGATAAAGGGCGTTGAAAGCCTTGCCGTTAACGGAAGCACGAGAGACGCTTACGGAAATACATATACGCCGGAAAATCTTGCGTCTGAGCTCGGAGCAACTCATGGCTTTGTAAAGTACTCGCTCAATGAAAATGGTGAAATTTCCGAAATCACGCTGCCTAAGGATAACAGAGTACGAAGCGGCGGCACGGGACGCGGTGATCAGGAGTTTACGTATGACTATTCATATCGTGAAGGAGACACAAGAGCAAACTACGCGATGTATAAAAACTCAGGTGTCATAGGAAACGCTTACAAGGTTTCCGGAGCGCTCGGAATAACAGTTCCTGCCGAGGAGGTTTGGACGAAAAATTCACTATCCGATATTGAAAAAATGTTTGCCGTATTCAAGCCCGATACTGCGTGGGAAAACGACAGAAGAGTAAAATGCGTCGATATTTTCGATGCCGACGACAATTTTAACGCCACCGTGGTTTTGGAATACGGCGAAGCGGGTTCATCTCTCTGCGGACCGGAGTATTTTCTCGTTGAAAAGGTTGTAAATGCCGTAGATGATGACGGTGTGGCGGTTCGCAAGATTGTCGGTATGTACAAGGGCGAATATACAGGCTTTGCGTTTGACGAAAGCGCGGCGGCGTTTGAAAAAGATAAGTCTCTTTTAAATATTAACTCCGGCGATGTTATCAGAATTGCGCTTGACGCCACACAAAAGATAGTAAATCTTATTAAGGTATTTACGCTTGACAAAAATACCGCTGTCGGCGAATATGCTTTGTGCGGAAACGAGTTTTGCGACAAGAGAGATAAAAGAGGCGAGCTTTCCGACAGTAATACATATGAGCTTTTCGACTTCTGCGCATGGGATATTAACGGTTTGATTTCAATTCATGCCAAGGCATACGCTAACGCAAACGATACGCTTACAGTTGAACTCGGAAAGCGTGAGGGCAGCTCTGCGCCGCTTCCCGACAAGATTTTGACTGTTTCGAAAAAATCAAATATTTATTTGTACGACCAGAAAAACAAAAAGGTCCGCATTGCAACCCGTGATGATCTTTATAAGGACGAGAATAAAACCGTTGTACTCAGAAGCAGATACGGAGAGACGGGAGATGCTGTAATAATCGATTGGGAAAAGACCCCCGAGGGCTTGTATTGGGTAGGAATGTACGATAATTAATTAAAAAGGAGTGTTTTGATTTGTTTAAGAAAACTTCAGCTTTTTTACTCGCTTTAATGCTTGTTTTAACACTTATGCCTTTTGCGCCGAATGTAATGGCGGCCGAAAAACCGATTACCGTGATGCTGCTCGGAAATAAACTGAGCTTTGACACCGAACCTGTTATAATAAACGACAGAACAATGGTTCCGATGCGTGCCGTTTTTGAGGGACTCGGAATGACGGTTTCGTGGGACGATATTACGCGCCGCGTGACGGCAACGGGCGGCGGTAAAGAGATTGTTCTCACTGTCGGAAGCGAAAACGCTCTTGTAAACGGTGAAGGCGTTGATTTGGACAGCCCGCCCATAATAATCGAAGGCAGAACGCTTGTGCCTCTCAGATTTATAGGCGAGGCTTCGGGACTGCGTGTTTTCTGGAGCACTTCTCCGGAAAGAAGAGTTACGATTATGCCGCCGCTTTCCGATGAATTGAAAACCGCACTTCAAAGATTTGACAGCGCTCTTTATTCAAAGGATATGATAGACTGGATTGTGGGACTTTACGATCCTGAAACGACCGGTTTTTACTTCAAGAAAAACGCAAAGGACACCGAGGGCTTTTTGCCTGACAGAGAAAGCACGGCAAAGTGCATCGGAACGGTTGCAAAACTTTTAAACGCCACATCGGCCGATGTAATAAATGAGTATACGCCCGAAATGAAAGAAAAGCTCTTAAGGTTTGCGCAGATGTATCAAAGCGATGAGGACGGCTACTGGTATGAAGCGCCGTGGGGGAAATATATAAACGATTCGAAGAGGCTTTATCAATCAAGTGCGGCAAAGCAGCTTATATCATTTGCGGGAGGAAAGCCGCTTTACAAAACAGCCGAGGAGAGAATGGGGGAATCTGCAAAAAAAACCGCCGACAAGGCAGAGCTTCAGAAAAACAGATTTGCCTCCGAGGAGGACTTTAAAAACTGGTTTGAAAACTATTTAGATTGGGATAAATCACTTTATGTTGCCGGCTCGCTGTTGCTTTCAAGCATGAGTGAGATTCTGAAAGCGGGATATTTTGATTTGGCAAAGGAGCTTATAGAAAACAAAATAGATCCCGAAACAGGTTTGCTCGGGTTTGAGGTTGACGGAGAGTTCCCCGAGCATACGGTAAATCTTGACGCCATGAGCGGAACCTACAAAATAGCCGGATACTATAGCGAAAGCTATTACCCGAGCAAGGAAGACAGAGATTTTACAATGCCGTATTATGACAAGCTCATGGATAGCACAATGCGCATAATACTTGACGAATCGCTGGCGGAAAAAAGGCGTCACGTCTGCGACATTTCAAACGCATGGTCCCTTATGAAAACCGCAACATATACGCAGAAAACCATTTCGTCTGAAACTTGGAATTCATTTGTTTCAAATCTTCCGGCAATGATAAACACAACAGTTGAATACGCTCTTAAACACAAAACGTCAGACGGCGGCTACACTTACTATGCCGGTATCGGAGCCGGAGGAAACCAGGGCATGATTCACGCTTATTCCTTGAGCGACGGCGAAATGAGCGGCGCTTCAATGATATTGGCGCTTCGCGATAATGTTTACAATACGGTGTGCCTGAACAAGCCCATTCTTTTTGATGATATTACGGTGACTGATTTTGTAGATATGCTTAAAGAGGTTAAGCCAACCCCCAAAATCGTGCCTGCGTCAAATATGAATTACACATTTGACGATATGGAGACCGGACCGCTGCCGCAGAATAACGGCTTCAGAAGCACGGGGAATATAACCATTGAGGAAGACCCCGATTATATAGGAGAAAGAGCTTTGAAAATAGAGTCGGACGGAAACGGAAGACCTGTGCTTATAATCGACGCCGGCACTCGGAACGGCAAAGGCTTTACGTGTGAGTTTGATATAAAATTCTACTCGGCAAACCCCGAAACCTCGTTTTTGGTGTTTGAATTCGGTTCTTACGATTATGCAACGGTTTTGGGCTTTCGCAAAAACAACGGCGGCTATATAATGTCAAGAACGGCAGATAAAGGTAAAAACGTAAAGACCTTGCCCGATTGGACGGATTACAAAAAGGTTAAGGTTGAATATAATCCGAGCGGCGGAGCGGAGGCTGTAAAGCTTTATCTTGACGGCGTTCTTCTCGATACCTGCTGTGACTATAAGGGCAGCTATCCCGATAAGCCTGTAATGAAGGATATTCCGGCCATATCCGTAAGAGCAGACCATGACGGCCCGTTTACGGCTTATATAGACAACTTTAAATTTGCCGAAAACAAGTAATGTAAAGTTTTTCATAATAGCTGACATTAAGATACCGCAGCGTAATTTTTGAAACCATTATATAGGGGATAGAAAGAAACTCAGCTTACAAAGCTTTTTCTATCCCCCGAGAAAATACACATGTATAAAAGACAGGGGATGTTTAAAAGTTAATTTACTTTTAAACATCCCCATTTTTCAATTGTTATTAATTTAAACGCTTATTTTAAAGCCGTAATTATTTCTGAGGACCTGCAGATACAAGCGCTTTGCCCGCTGCATTTCCTTCATATTTAGCAAAGTTCTTGATAAATCTGTCAGCCAGATCCTTTGCTTTTTCTTCCCATTCGGCAGGATTTGCGTAAGTGTCGCGCGGGTCAAGTATAGCAGGATCAACGCCGGGAAGCTCTGTGGGAACCTCAAAGTTAAAGAACGGAATTTTCTTTGTGGGAGCATTCAAAATATCTCCGTTTAAGATAGCATCAATGATTCCGCGTGTATCACGAATGGAAATACGTTTGCCTGTTCCGTTCCAGCCTGTGTTTACAAGGTAAGCCTTTGCACCGCTCTTCTGCATTTTCTTAACAAGCTCTTCTGCGTATTTTGTCGGATGAAGCTCTAAGAATGCCTGACCGAAGCAAGCTGAGAATGTGGGAGTGGGTTCAGTAATACCGCGCTCTGTTCCTGCAAGCTTTGCTGTGAAGCCGGAGAGAAAGTAGTACTGTGTCTGTTCGGGTGTGAGTACCGAAACCGGAGGAAGTACGCCGAATGCGTCTGCCGAAAGGAAGATAACATTCTTAGCATCCGGAGCTGCCGATACGGGGCGAACAATATTTTCGATATGATCGATGGGGTAGGAAACACGTGTGTTTTCCGTTACGCTCTTGTCGGCAAAATCAATTTTACCGTCTTTGTCAAGTGTTACGTTTTCCAAAAGTGCATCGCGTCTGATTGCGTTGTAGATATCAGGTTCAGACTCTTTATCAAGATTTATAACCTTAGCATAGCAACCGCCTTCAAAATTGAATACGCCGTTGTCATCCCAGCCGTGTTCGTCATCACCTATGAGGAGACGTTTGGGGTCTGTGGAAAGAGTTGTTTTACCTGTTCCGGAAAGACCGAAGAATATAGCTGTGTTTTTGCCGTCTTTATCAGTGTTTGCCGAGCAATGCATTGAAGCTATGCCGCGGAGGGGAAGGTAGTAGTTCATCATTGAGAACATACCTTTCTTCATCTCGCCGCCGTACCATGTGTTAACAATAACCTGCTCACGGCTTGTGATATTAAAGAGAACGGCTGTTTCGGAATTTAATCCGAGTTCTTTGTAATTTGCAACTTTAGCCTTGGATGCGTTGTATACAACGAAATCAGGCTCAAAGTTTTCAAGTTCTTCTGCTGTAGGCTTAATAAACATATTTGTTACAAAGTGAGCCTGCCATGCAACTTCAACGATGAAGCGGATAGCCATGCGTGTGTCTTTGTTTGTTCCGCAGAAAGCGTCAACAACAAAGAGTCTCTTGTTTGAAAGCTCTTTTATAGCGATGTCTTTAACTGCATCCCAAGCTTCTTTTGAAGCGGGGTGGTTATCGTTCAGTTTGTCCACTGCCGTCTGTTGATCGGTGATCTGCGTGTCAAGCGCCTCGCTCTGGTTTTCCAGAGATTCGATGGAGCGCTCATAATTGCCGACGATGGTTTTTGCGGTGCTCATTCTACTGTTGGCTTCATCGATTTTGTCGTTGATGGTAGCAATCTGCAACTGCTCCTGCAATTCGTACAGACCAACGGAACCGCTTCCATCTCCAAGGTAGCAATTTCCGAGATTTTCATAGGCCGCACGATAGGTTGCTGCAAGGTCGTCAGCAGATGTGGGGGTTGTACTCGGCTGGCTTTCTTGTTCACCAGTATTTCCTGTGTTCGTCCGTCCACCTCCAATCCGCGCAGCCATTGCAGCCTCATTGTAATAGCATTGATCCATAATGGCTCTGCTCTTGTCGCAGATGTTATAGAAAGCATTAAATGCGCTATCATATTGCGCAAGCTGTGCAACATACGTCTGTTTCAGCACTTTGATGGCGTCCTCATATGTTCTTGCAGGGCTTCTTACATCGGAAAGTTCCGCATAGAGAAGTGTATCTTTGAGTTTTTCTTTTTCCGCTTCCAGCGACTTCACCGTCGCTTCGTGCTCCGTGACCGTTGCCTGTGCATCCGTATAGTCTTTTTCGCCCTTCAGCTTCGTGATCTGATTGTCGACTGTGGTCTTCGCCGTCTGAAGTTCCTTCAGCTTCGCTTCGGAGGCCGCTTTCTGCGTGGCGAGCTGCGAAGCGTCCATGGTGCTGTACTGACGGTAAATCGCAAGCGCTTCATTATAAGCATCGCGTGCATTCTGTACATCGCGGTTTTCCTGCGCCGCCGTGTTTCCGGCTTCAATCAGGCTCTTGTCGTAATTCTGCTGCAGCGTTTCCAGATCAGTCTCGGCCTGCTTCAGTTCATCCGAATCCTCCGCTTCCAGCACGAAGAGGGTATCGCCGACGTTGATCTCCTGGCCGGTCTTGACCAGCACGCTGGAAACCTTGCGGGTCTGCTTGATCGTGACGTTATAGACCTCGCTGGCCTCGACGGTCCCCTGCCCGCGGATGCGGGCGTTGATCGCGCCGGAGGACACCTGCTGCGTGGCGACCTCAGGGAGCGAGGCGTTCATGATCGTTTTTGAGAAAAAGGTCAGCACCAGCAGCACGGCCAGCAGGATGATGGCCGCGGTTTTGACCCATTCGCGTTTTCTTACACCGTTTTCCATATCTCGTTTTCCCTTATCCTTTCACAGAGCCAGAATGTGCGATACCCTCCACCAGATATGCCTCGCCGTGCAAAAACAGCAGCAGACCGGGGATCATGTAAATGACAGCGGCGGCGAAGGCAATGCCGATCTCGCCCGCGTTGATGCTGGACAGGAACATCGAAAGCGGCTGCTTTTCGACGTCGTTGAGCAGGATCAGAGGCTGCTCGACCATGTTCCAGTTGTCGATGAACACAAGGATCGCAATGGAATAGAGGGCGCTCCGGCACTGCGGCAGGCAGATGTTCCAGAAGATGTGCCACTCGTTCGCGCC
>USAP01000073.1 GCA_900552775.1 uncultured Eubacteriales bacterium
AGCCTTTTTTAACGCTGAAATTCGCAAAAAAGATGTTTAGCAGGGCAATACTTCCTTGCCGGGCTGCTTAAAAAGTCAACCGACTTTTTAAACAGCCCGCTTTTTTATAAACTTGGATATTATAAGATTAAATACAAGTTTTGAAACGACAAGACCTACGGCAATCGCGCCGCCTATTTTTACTGTATAAAGCAAATTGCTTAAAAAACTTGCGTTTTCACCGCGGAGAAAATCCTCCATGGTATAAAATATTCTTGCTCCCGGTACGAGCGGCACCATACCGATTATAAGATACAGCGTTACGGGAACCTTGCGCAGGCGCGCAAGTATTTCTGCCTGAAGACCGAGGGCCGCCGCAGCAAAAAGATATTGCATTATATCGGTTTTGAACATTCCGCCGAAAAGCAGATATACAAGCCACGAGAGCATTCCGCAAAGCCCGGAAAGAAATACATCAGCTCCTCTCACGTTAAAAAGAAAGCAAAAGCCGCATGAGCCGAAAAAAGCATAAAGACACGGCAAAACAAATTCCTGCATAGAAAATCACCTCTACATAATAACGATTGCCGCCGCAACGCCCACAGCGATTGCGGTTGCGGTGACGAGTGCTTCCGTAAGCCGCAGAAAACCCGAGAGATAGTCCTTGGCAAGAAAATCGCGCATACTGTTTGTTATGGCGATGCCGGGCACCAGCGTCATCAAAACACCGATTATAATTTTTGTCCCGTCTATATAAGGAACACGCATTTCAACGGAAAACGATATAAGAGCCGTTACGGCGCTGCACACAATAATTCCTGTAAAGACTCCGCCGCCGATTCGCCGCAGAAGTATATCTATAATGCAAGTCAGAATTCCGACAAAGAATGCAACCACACCGGCAGGTGCATTTCCGCCGAAAAACATTGCAAACGAGGCGGAAATTATTCCGTATCCGAATATGCGCATATACTGTGGATAAACGGGGCTTGTTTTTATTTTTTTGATTTCCTCTTCCACTTCCGCACGGGATGGGGTGCATACGCATATTCGGCGTGAAAGTGAATTAAGCATGCATATTTTGTCGAAATCATAGCTGTAGCCTTTCACACGCCATGTTTCGGTACGGCTTTGCCCCGCTGTATTGTATACGGTCACGGTTATATTTGAACCTATGGCAAAAACATGTGAGCCGTGAACGCCGTCATACGAAGCGCATATTCTTGAAATGGTGTCCTCAACGCGCTGAATTTCGGCACCGCAGCGAAGGAGATTAAATCCGACGCTCATGGCAATATAAAGCACATCATCGAGAACGGTAAGCTTTGTTTGTTCCATGTTTTTCTCCCAAATATAAATCTTTTTATATTTTAGCACATTAAAGTGATTTTGGCAACATGTTTAAAATAAATTGAATAAAAAATTTATGTTTGGCTATACTTATTGACAGAAAGGAAGGTGAAGAGAATGACACCAAAAGAGCTTTTGTACGTGGAAGATTCTCTTAATATGGAAAGCCAGCTTGCAACAAAATGTAATGACTATGCAAGCAAGGTCAGTGATACGGTATTAAAAACAACGCTTACGGAATTGGCGGCACAGCATGCACAGCATTATAATTTGCTGCTTTCGCAGCTTGGAAAATGGTAGAAAGGGGTAAATTATGAACGAAATAAAGCAGAATATGAGCGACAGGGAGTATATGGATGATATTCTTCTGACAAGTAAAACACTTTCGGCAATGTATCATTATGCAGTGCAGGAATCATCTACAAACGATGTACACACAAACTTTAAAAATATACTGAATGATTCTCTGGATATGCAGCACAGGATTTTTTCACAGATGGAGCAGAAGGGCTGGTACAATATGCAGCCTGCGCCTCAAAATGAAATTGATCAGGTCAAACAAAAGTTTACACAATAAGGCTGACTGATATAAGAAAAGCGCAGAAAAATATACAAATCGTATAAAGCAAAAAACTGATATAAAAGTGCTTGAGGAGCTGCAGCAAAACGATTTCGTTTTGCTGCAGCTCCTCGTTGTTTTTCTTATGCATAGATTATTTGTTTCTTATATAATTAACCGTTTTTCTCGCAAGCCAATACGCGTCCGTATCGGTTTGCAGCTTCTCAAGCCACTTGTCGGTTTCCGAAATAATACCTCTCTCGCGAAGCTCCCACACGATGTCATTAACGCTTGTAAGCTCCTTCACCGGTTTCACCAGCTTTCTTTTAAAATTTTTCCACTCCGCGGGATTATTCACAAACGGCGCGGGGCATATTTTGTTCCACACGTCAAAGTGCCTTATGACATTCTCGGGCGATATGTTATACTTTGCCATTAAAAACCTTGTAAGCTCCAGAGCGTTATTTACGGTCTCGGGCTTAAAATACCAGCCGCCGTCACTTGCAGGCTTTCCGCTGCCGTTTCTGTTTCGGGAACAAAGCTCAATGCTTATTGAATTTGCGTTGCGGCATTCTTTGTGTTTGTAAACTTTTGTGCCGCCCACGCTCCACGCCGTGTCGGAATCTTTCACGCTCTGGTAAATTATATTCCCTTCGTCCACAAAATAATGTGCCGAAGCTTCAATTTTTGCACTTGCGTAATAATCGGCATTGTTTTTTGCCGTGTCGCCGTTTCCCGCGGTGTAGTGAATCACTATGTACTTAATGGGTGAAGTGCGCCCCTTTTTGTAATTTGCCGCGTTGCAGGCTTTAAATACTATGTTCATGCTATTCCTCCCTTATGATTTCTTGTATTCTATTAAATCATATGAGGAAAATGGCTTTCAATGGCTGAAAAAAATATAATTTAAAATTTTTATTCCACAAGTTCGGCGGCGCGTTCAACGGCATATCGCAAAGTCGGGTGGCGTATGACAAAATGTATTGAAGGAGAATTGGATTTTGAAATCAATACACGGTCTCCTTCTGCAATGTGGATGTTTATATTTCTGAAGCTGCCGCCGCGGCAAAGCTGTACTGTAAACCTGCCGTGGTTTTTTGAATATTTTTCGGTTTGTGCAAGATGCTCTGTGTATTCGTCGTAAGTGTACAAAATTGTTTCACCGCAAAAAGCTCCGGAAACGGATAGGGAAACGGGGTGTTGAGAAAATTCCTCCTCGGAGGGCTTTATAATGCGCATTTCCCATAAAGAGTTTTTCAAAGCTTTTTCGGCAAGCCCGCGCTGAAAAGCGGCACAGCGCAGAATTTGTTCTGTGTTCTCTTTTTTTATGCCGCGTTTTTTAAAGATTTTTTCAAGAAATTTTTCGTCCGCCGTGAAAAGAGGGGGAGAGGAAACAAGGCTTTTGTATTGTGCGGCTTTTGAAACCGCAGACATCAAAAGCGTTTCAAAATTTACTGCGGATTCCTCGCGGTATATTTCCATAAGAGGCAGAGCGGATTTTTTTATAAGTTCGCTTCTCTCTGCGTAATAGCTCATATCTTCATCACGGTTGCTTAATATGTAACGTCCTTTTTCATGATACGGATAAATACATTCACCCGAAAGCACCGCGGCGCCTGAAATGTTCAGAAAATGACCGAAAACGCGGCTTTCGGCGTTTTTCAGATAGAACGGTGAAATTTGTCCTGTCATGTAAAGAGGAATCCAGCCTTCAAGACCTAAAAGAAGCTCGGAAAACGGTCGGTTCAGGCAATGGACAACATCAAGATGTAAGCCTTTTTTAAGCATAAAGGCAAGACCCATCATATATTTTTTTACAAAATCCCGGTCTTTTGCCATGTCGTCCATAGGCATGTCACTGTACATAAAAACGCGTTTGCGCGATTTGGAAAGCGCTGTTGCCCGTAAAAAATCAAGCTCTCCGCATTTCATTTTTTCGAGTCCGCGGTAAATACGCAGCTTCGGAAAAGAAAAGGGTGTGGTGGGCACTTTGATTTTATCGAATTTTACGGAACTGATATATTCGTTTAAGTCAAACTCATCGAGTTTGCGAAGAAATGCAGAGGCATTATATTCGTCATCGGGTATTTCGCTGCCATCCGTAAGCCATGACGCAACGGAGCTTGCCGAAAACTCTTTGCACTTTGTGACGGTACATACGGTTTCACGGCTTTTCGGAAACCGCGCCAAAATATAAAGTGACACTTCGTATGCAAATTTTTCAGGGTCCGCGGCACGTCTCTGTCCGCTGCGGATTCTGGATATATAAGAAGCGTCAAATTTTAAAGACTTGGCAAGCTCTGAAACATTTACAGAAAGAGCATCAAACAATATATTAAGTTTTTTGCGCATGGATTCGTGATTAAAGTTTTCTTCGGAAAGCGCTTGTTGAAGTTTTGACGTAATTTCGGACAGATTACATTTCGGAATCCCGTTTTTAACTGCCAGTTCGGAAATAGCGCGGCAGAGTGCGGAAAAATCGTCACTGTTATTTTTGGGTGTGCGTTCTCCGCTGCGATATCGGCTTACGGTAGCGGCGGAAAGTCCGGAAAATTCCGCGATTTCTTTTCCTGTGCACCCTATCAAATCTATATATTTGTTAAGTTTCTCATAAAACATATTATGTCACCTCTTAAGAACAGTTTATCACATTATTGTAAAAAAGAAAAGGAATTTCCGAAAAAGTCATTGACATTTTTGGAAATCATCTTTACTGATTTACCGTTTAATGATATAATAAAACAAAAATAAAGTGAAAGGATGCTTACAAAATGAATTTAAAAAAAATCATATGCTGTGCGCTGACCTCTGTTATGCTTGCCGGCATCGGAACAAGTGCATATGCATGGAGCATTTACGACACGGACTATGGAATGGAGTGGTATGAGGGAAGCAAAACGGCCGTGACAGAGGATATGGTTGAACTGCGCGAAAAGGATTCTATTGATTCGGTGGTTTATACTATCCGCGATGACGGCTCGGCAATGATTACAAGTTATTCGGCGAAATTCTGGTACGATCCCGATCCGAATTTTTCGGTTGAACTTAATATTCCGTCGGAGATAGACGGTCACACGGTTACGGCGATAGGCGACGGAGCACTTCGTGAAAGCGCAACAAAAATTTCCGGCATCACACTGCCGCCTACGATAAAAGAAATCGGAAACAGAGCCATTGACTGCAGATACTTAAAATATCTTAAATTAAACGACGGACTTGAGGTTATAAAAGATTACGCCATTAACTGCGGTGACCTACTTGAAACACTGGTTATCCCCGAAAGCGTGAAATACATAGGCGACGAGGCAATCAGCGGCGAGGCGCTTAAAAACATAACTATGCCGAGCAATGTTGAATACATGGGAAAAAGGATCTTTTTCGGCTCGGCATATGATAAGGATGCAAATAACCGCGTTGACGGCATTCAGTATCACGGGCAGTATTTAATAGCGGGAATTAGAATCGGCTATGCCGAAATTGACAATCCCGACCCCTCCGCACCGACCGAAAACAAACAGATTCACGAATGGGAAGCTGTCGGCGATATTGAAATACGCGAGGGTACAACTCTTATGGGTGTTGACGCATTTGAAATGTCGGATATTACATCGGTTGAATTTCCGTCAACTTTAAAATCCATCTCAAAACTCGGGTTTTACTGGTGCGAAAAGCTTAACAATGTTGTCATTCCCGGCACGGTGAAAGAAATCGGCGACAATGCCTTTTCGTGGTGCGAAAGCCTTTCAAATCTTACCATTGAAGAGGGCGTTGAGCATATCGGCGAGGCGGCATTTTTCAGATGCAACAACTTGAATGAAGTAACTATTCCGAAAAGTGTAAAACAAATTGATATGCACGCCTTCGGCTGGGACTATGTAAACGATTATGATGTGCGAAACGAAAATCTTGTTATAAAGTGCTACAGCGGCACGGCTGCCGAGCAGTATGCAAAAGACAACGGCTTTAAGTGTATTTTGCTTGATACGGGCGAAATAATTGAAAAAGGTGAACCTACCGCTGCCGCCGACGACAGATATGTATGTGAGGAAAAAGGCGATAAATGTGCGGTGAAAAGGTTTAAGGATTTAAAGAGTGCGGATGGCGATCCGGCTCACAGCGGAATTGAATTTTGCTTGGATAACGGTATTATGGCAGGAACGGGCTCCGATACATTTTCACCCGACAGCAGCATCACAAGAGCACAGTTTGCAACAATGTTTTACCGCCTTGCGGGCTCTCCCGAAACAGGTGAAAGCTCAAAGTTTACGGATTTAACTCAGGACTGGTATAAAAGGGCTGTTGCGTGGGCGGCGTCAAATGGTATTTTAAACGGCACGGGAGAGTCAACTTTCTCGCCCGACGATGTTATAACAAGAGAACAGATAGCGGCTATATTCTATCGCTATGCGCAGTCAAAAGGGCTTGATATGTCAATTGATGATTCATATGCCCTTGATAGCTACAACGACTTTGCGGATATATCCGATTATGCGAAAATCCCTGTTGAATGGTGCTTTAAAGAAAACGTTATGTTTATATACTCGGTTAACGGATATGAATATGCAATATACCCGAAGGTTGCTCCGTCAAGAGCTGATACGGCAACCATGTTTTGGAAGTTTTCGTATGAACTTAAAAACAATTAATGCAAAAAGGATGGTGTAAATTGAAAAAAAGGCTTTTAGCATTTATAGTTTCAGCAGTGGTTTTGTGCACGGCATTTCCGGCATTTGCCGATATTATAAGCGATGAAACAATGGGTGCGTCATGCGGCAAAAATCTTAAATGGACATATGATACAGAAACAAAAACGCTCACAATAAGCGGCACCGGCGCTATGTCGGATTTTGATGAGTCATCAAGAGGCATGATTGCACCGTGGCGTAAAAGTTCTAAAACCCAAAATCTTAAAACCGTTGTGATCTCCGAAGGCGTAACCAGTATTGGTGAGAATGCATTTTTTTGGTGTGATACATTAACAAATGTTACAATACCGAGCAGTGTGGAGAGTATCGGCGCCGATGCATTTTCCGACTGCAAAAGTCTTGTGGGCGTTGTAATTCCAAACGGTGTTAAAAGCATTGGCAGCAAAGCTTTTAATAATTGTTTCGGTTTAAAAGAAGTAACAATTTCAGGCAGCGTAATAAGCATCGGTGATTATGCGTTTTCCGGCTGCTATGATTCGGAAAGCATTCCGAAAAGCGGTCTGGAAAGTGTTGTGATTAATGAGGGTGTAAAAAGTATCGGCACTTTCGCATTTTCCGGATGTAAAAAACTAACAAACATAACCCTTCCGGACAGCATAGTAAGTATCGGTGATAATGCATTTGAGTTAACCGCTTGCTATAATAAATTGGGGAATAGCAACGATGATATGTTATATATCGGAAATCATCTCATAAAAGCATCTGACAATATATCGGGTGACTATGCCATAAAACAAGGGACAAAAACCATTGCCGATTATGCGTTTTACTATTGTGATAAGCTGACACGCATAACAATTCCCGATAGCGTAGTAAGTATCGGTAATCATGCATTTGACAACTGCAACAGTCTAATGAACATAACCATACCGAAAAGCGTGACAAGCATCGGCGATGAAGCGTTTTATACTTGCTATGATTTGGAAACCATAAATGTTGATGATGAAAATACCGCTTATTGCTCTGAAAACGGCGTTTTATACACCAAAGAAAAAACTGAAATTATACGTTTTCCTAAAGAAAAAGCGGAGATCTCTTTTGTAATTCCGAACGGTGTAACAAGCATTGCCGGCGGAGCGTTTGAATATTGTCAATACTTAAAGAGCATAGAGATTCCGTATGGCGTGACAAGCATAGGAAATAACGCATTTGAAAATTGCGGCAGTTTGACAGGTGTGCTGATTCCGGACAGTGTGGTGAGCATTGGCAGTGGTGCATTTTCAAATTGTTCAAAATTAACAAGCATAATAATTCCGGACGGTCCTCCTATCTTTCCTCAATACAGTCAGTGTACCATAAATCTTCCCCGAGTAATTTAACATCTTTGAAATACATTCT